>JBOHEL010000550.1:0-3317 GCA_050700995.1 Sciscionella sp.
TCCTTGTCGCGCAGTACCGCCCGTGCGATCACGGGATCGCGTGCGATGCCGTCAGCCCTGGAGGGGTGGCTCAACACGGCCACCCCTCCAGCGATCCCCCCGAGCCCAGGTAGCCAAGCTGGCTTCAATCCGGAACTGTGTTATGCCCTCATCTGCCGCACCGAGTGGGACGTCGTCGTCGACGACGAGGCACACCGCATGGGTGCGCACTACTTCGGTATTGAGCTCAAGATCACGTGTCGTTTACCAGCTCGGCCAACTCCTGGGCCGTATTACTCGGCATCTTCTGTTGATGACGACCACTCCTCACGCCTGCAAGGAGGAGGACGTCCAGCTCTTCCTCGCCCTGCTCGACCCGGACCGCTTCGCTGGCCGCTTCCGCAAAGGCGTCCACGCTCTCGACACGGCCGACGCTCACCCGGCCGCGTACTACCTCTCACTATGCTGCCCCTGCCCGTACAAGACATTGGGTTTCACCCCTGATGACAACAGCACCGGTCTGCAAACCTGGGGCCAGGGAGCAAACGGGTCCACCTTCGGCCTCACCACCATCGACGGCACCACCTATGTCACCGCCGATGGCCCGCTGTGGGACGCCCTCGAAACCGCCTACGCCCAATGGCGCGCACTGGGCCAACCCGACCGCGACCGCTTCGGCGTCACCACAACCCAAGCGCGACAATGGGTATGGCTCGACCACCCCGACCATGTGATCACCGAACTGAGCGAGCCGTAGCTCATCACGGCAGACACGCACGCAACCTGACTGGACGAACCCCGCAATTGTCGTCCCGCAACTCACCCGAACCGGCTCATTCCGCTAAACGGTTGCCTGCCGATGACCGCCACGCGAGGGACGGGACACGGCGGGAAAGTGTTGGCGCCCTTCTGGTCACTGAGCGCGCGAGGCAGGCAGGGGTACCCCACCCGAGGCGCTGAAAGGGGCTGTTTTCGAGATCGTGATGCTGGTCTGCCTCGCTCGGGTTGTCTGCCTCACCGCAGGTCAGGTGCGGGGCAGGAGCCGGGCACTGGGGTGAGGCATGTGCCTCGGCGGGGGGCCAGTGCCTCACCGCCTGCCTCAGCTCTCGGAGTTGCTGTCTGAGTCACGTCCATGCCGGTCATCAAGACCCCGGCCGGGCCGCCGGTCGAGGGGGGCGACCCCCCGTAACGCTCCCCGAGGCTCCCGGCGGTCCGGCCTGTTCCAATTGAAAGGTTCAATCGCGATGGCACCCGTACCCGACCGGGACGACGACAACGGGCGCTGTCTCCTGCCTCTTGGGAGCCATGGGCGGTGTCCCGTCCTGGCGTCCGAGTGTCGTCGACACTTGCCCTGTGTCTGGGGGTGTAGGACGGCTGGGACACCCCTTGACGCCCCGTCCCAACCTCGCTTCGGTCTGTTATTCCGCAGGTCAGAAGCTATTCGGAACCTGTCCCAGCGTCGGTCCCGTGGAAGATCCCGTCAGGGACGCGTGGGACGGCTCTCCCGGACTTCCAGTGCGCGATCATCGTGGCCGATCACCTGCCCCCCTCCGGCGGCTGCGCCAAGCGTTGGCGCAGTCATCTGGTGTAGACGAGCGGGACATTCCCGCAGGTCACTACGTAGTGCATGAAGGACGTTTGACTGAGACGATAGGCGCGATCCCCGCCACCGTCAGCGCCGCCGACCGCGATGCCGCGGAAGCCGAGTTGGCGCGCCATGCCCGGTCGTTTAACTCTACGTCGCTGCACCGGATCGGCCAGCACATCCTCGCGCACCTTGATCCGGACGGTCCCGAGCCTCGCGACCAGCCGCAACCCGCGGAGGCTGCGGGGGAGTTCCGGTTGTGGGACCGCCGCGACGGGCGCCTGGGGTTGGAGGGCTACCTGGAGCCCGAGCATCGTGCGGCGTTCCGGTCGTTGATCGACCAACTCGCCGCACCCCGACCTGCTACCGACGTCATCCCCGACGAGCGGACCGCTGCGCAGCGCAACGCTGACGCTCTGCTGGAGGTCTGCGGGCTGGCCCGCGCCGCCCAGGCCTGCCCCACCACCGCCGGGGAACCCCCACATCTCACCATCACGATCGGCTGGGAAGCCCTGCGCGCCGGCCTCGGGACTGCGACGCTCGACTACGGGACACATATCAGCGCTGCGGAGGCTCGGCGGTGGGCGTGCGACGCGAAAATCATCCCCATTGTAATGGGTGGGAAATCCGAACCCCTCGACGTCGGCCGGGCCATGCGGACCGTCCCGCTGTCCATCCGCCGTGCGCTTGTCGCGCGGGATCGCGGATGTGCGTTTCCGGGCTGCGATCGGCCACCGGGAATGTGTCAGGAACACCGTTGTCGACACTGGATCGATCATGGGGAAACCACTGTCGAGAACTGCGTGCTGTTATGCGAAACGCACCACCGGCACGTGCATCGAACTGGTTGGGAAATTCTCATCCACCGCGGCCACGTCGAGTTCCTCCCACCCGCAATCATAGACCCGACCCGCACTCCACTCCGCAACCCACTCCGCTGCTGACATCGATTGTCCGATTTCGGTCAACCTGGCCCCCCAGGCCGGTCAAAGTGAGAAGCACTGGGCGGGGGAGACGCCGAGCTCGCGGCGGAAGGCTGCGCCGAAAGCGCTGGCGGTTCGGTACCCGACTCGGTGTGCCACGACGGTGACCGGGGTTCCGGATGCGAGTAGCTCCAGTGCGCTGCGGACCCGCAGCCGAGTTCGCCATCGGCCGAGTCCGCTGCCGGTCTCGGCCACGAACCGTCGGGACAGCGTGCGCTCGCTGGTGCCGACCAGCCGCGCCCACGCGGCGGCGTCACGGTCGTCAGCGGGGTGGGCGGCCAGCGCATCGGCCACCTGACGAGCGCGATCGTCGGATGGCCAGGCGATCTCAACGGACGCGACCGGAGCCGGAGTGAGGACGTCGAACAACACCGCCTCCGCTCGCCGCCGGGCGCTGGGCGTCAGCTCAGCCCTCCCGAGATGGCCCACGAGCGCGGTGAAAATCGGGGCGGCCGCCAGTACGGTCGGCCGACCCCAGCACACCGGGCAGCGTTCCGGGCGCAGGAACAAGCTGTGCAACTCGGTTGATGTCGCCGCAGCTGTGGTGTGCGGCAGCTCGGCGGGGATGAACAGCGCGCGGCTGGGCGGCAGCACCCAGACGGCGTCATCGACGCCGACGGTCACGATCCCTCGCTGTGCCCAGACGAGCTGGTGGGTTGGATGCGCGTGTGTGTCGTACCGGTGTCCGTGAGCGAGCGCGAATCGTCCCACCAGAACCGCGCCTAGCGGCGGCTCCAGCAGTCCCTCCGGATGACCGAAACGCGACACAG
>JBOHEL010000551.1:0-3311 GCA_050700995.1 Sciscionella sp.
ACCCCCGACTGCCCACCGTGTACGTCACCGGTGGCGCGCAGGGCAGTGTGCAGATCAACCAACTCGTCCAGGCCGTCTTACCCCGCTTGCTGAACCAGGCCAACGTCATCCACCAACGCGGCCGCAAGTCGCTTGCGTCAACCCGGGAATTCGCCAGACACTCGATAACGCCCGCACTGACCGATACCGGGTGGTGGACTTCGTCGGCGACGAACTACCCGGCGTGCTCGCCTTGGCCGACGTCGTGGTGTCTCGCTCAGGCGCAGGGACCCTGGCCGAACTCACCGCCCTTGGTAAACCATCGGTGCTGATACCGCTGATTCCCACCGGTGGCAACGAACAAGAACACAATGCCTGCCACCTCGCCGACCATGACGCCGCCCGCACCCTCGTCGGCTCGCAGGCCACGCCTGACGGGTTGCGGAGACACCTTGACGAGCTGGTCAGTGACCTATCCCGCAGAGCAGCAATGGCCGCCGCCGCGCACCAACTCGGTCACCCACACGCCGCTTCAGAACTGGCCGTGCAGTTACTCGAACTGTGCACAGTCAGGCTGCCACACCGAGCCCGCAGCCGGGGCCGTCGTCCGGTCCCGCGATGAACCCGTCCACCGATGTAGTGATCCCGGCGATGACCTCGCTCATCGAACGCTCCTTCTCCGTCGGGTGGGTCGACCTGCCGAGATGCAGACGTTGCGACGCGGCGCGATTCATCGGCTCCGTGTCGGCACGTCCCGCACAGGTGGACACGGCCCGGGTGGGCGCACGAGGTGGCGGTGTTCATCCGAAGTGGTAGTTTCCGGTGCTCGTTACTGAGCGCAGAACAGTCCGTATGTGACTGATGAAATTGGATACGTTCTGTTCGGCGACCTCGGTGTCAGGATATCGTGCGGTGATGTGGAGGTCCTTGTTGGTACGGTTCACCCAGAAATTCGCTTTGTCGCCGTAAGACTTCGCGGCCAGAGTTCTGGCGTTCCAGTCAGCCCATCGGCTGGCGCCGGGAACATCCCGCATGTCGAGGAATGAGATGAACGAGAAGACGTCGGGAGTGTACGGTAAATCCAGGTCAAGGAGGTCGAGTATCCTCACGAACGGTGTTTGTGCTATGCGGACAGCGTTTCTGGCTGACTCTTGTGCGCGGGGCAGGACCTCGTGAAATTCTGTTGCCCCGTGGAGCGCGATCTCGACCGGGCCCGCACCGACGTACCAGCCCATGGAGTTCACCCATTCTGGTTTCGTTCGGGTGTGTAATGGTGTGACAATCCGGTAAACTGATCCGCGCTGAAGTTCGTAGGCCGAGATGGCGACTGTGGCGAGAACACCTGCGAAGAAACTGCTACGCCCGGCGCGACACGCCGCCTCGAACGCGTTGGCGCCCGGCGCGTCCAAGAGGAATTCCGATATGGTCACCTGCGGTACCAGAGCGCCCTCGTCGACCCCGAGGCCCAGGGGGAATCTCGGAAATTTCCCGCCGCAGTCCTCAACAAAGCGGGCCCAACGCACGACGGACGGGTGATTCCTGTTGATTCGTTGCGCGGCGATTCGCTCCGCGCGGCTGAAACTCACATAGCTGCCAACGCCGGAATGGGTGACCGTTCGCATCGCTACGGATGAATCATAAAGATCAATCAGTTCCTGGATAGCCGCAAGTATGGAATATCCATCCACGTTGGAGTGATCGAACGCCGCAATGAACGTCGTCGACTCTCCTCGCTCCACGGTTTCCACACCGTAGTTGGGCCACCGAGTGCCATGGGTGATTTGAGTCAGCCTATCCTGAATGAAGCCGGTGACATCGTCGCGCGGTCCGAAGTCGCCCAGTTGGGTGTCCGTGACCGAGATCATACTGCTGCCCATCGTGAACCGGTGGAATTTTTCACCTTTTTGATGAAAACCGCTACGAAGCGTCTCGTGCCGTTCGATCCACGTTTGAAGGGCGCCGCGAAACGCTTCGACGTGCAGGGCTTGCGGTATCTCGAAACCAACTCCTATCCATCCTGGTAACTGGATCCCACGGCCCCGGAGGTTCGCGATGACCTTGAGATATCGTTCCTGGTTGTAGGACGGAGGTGTGGGGTCCCGAGTCAGGGCCGAGATCGTGGACGGGTTCGGTGCGCGCGGCCTCCATTCCCGGAGTCGGCCAGGGCGAACGTAATATTCGGAAAGTTCTGTTATCTTCATGTGGCGACCGCCAGGGTTGTGCTCGGCCCACCGAGTCCGAATGAATTGGTCACCGCAAGACCGACGGCTGGTCGAAGCGTGAGGTCAGGTCCGCGTGTTCCGGTCCTCCATGAGTCTCGCGATGCCACCCAAAGTGGGTATTTCTTTCAGTTCCCGCTCCGTGATTATGATCCCCATGTCCTCTTCTAATGCCACGGACAGCTCAACGATGGCGAGCGAGTTCAGATCGATCTGCTCTCTTGTCGTTTCCGGACCAAGATCCCCAACCGGAACTTTGATCTTGTCGACCAGAAGCTCAACCAATCTCTCAAACATGAGGGTCCCCCGAGTCGTGACAGGTGGTAGCTGCACCACACATGTGGCGGTGCGATCAGGCAAGCGTGCTTCCTCGCCCAAATCCACACCGTTGGCAAAGCGCGCCTTTCCTTGATCGCCACCATGTGATCTCGGCGGAAATTTTCCAGCAAAGGGCACGCTAGACCCGTGGAAGGCATAGTGCCCATCTCCAGCATCGGCGCCCCCACCCCCCGGACCGAATCGCCGATCTGGACAGACGGAATGTCTGCATCCAGGATCTGACCTGTCTCAGCGTTCATTCAAGTCGGCCATTCAGTGCACCACGTTTGATTCCGACCTGCCACGCGAGTAGTTCGACAGACGCTATCAACGGTCATCCCTACGGTCACTGTCCAGCTGTGCCGCAGTTCAAGTTATGAATGGTTCGGCACCCACAAGCGCGCCTGTTTTGACGCCCCGCTCCCAGCGCCGTCCCGATCTCGCGACCGCTGCGCTCCCGGATCGATCAGGCCCACCCGCCGCAGCGCCCGGTGCACCCTCGATGCACTTCTCGCCCACCCCAACCCTGTTCGGGATCGCACCCACCGCACGACTGCTCATCCGCCGCGACGCCCGCATCACCAGCACCTGACCTCCGTCAGCAGCACTGAGCGGTGATCAACTGGGCGTCCTTTCGTGCGCTGGCCCTGCCGGCCGGGTGAGGGCTCGGCGCCTGGGCTAGTGCGCTGACCACTTAGGTTCGCCGGGTTGTCAGGCTGGTTGTGGTCGGCCCCGGCGTTGCTGGCGTTCGCTGCGGATGCGGGCGTGTTCGCGGCGTTGGGCGGCGAGGATGTC
>JBOHEL010000552.1:0-3304 GCA_050700995.1 Sciscionella sp.
GGTCCACCCCTTCGGGCCTACCGTCACGGACGACGAAAGGCGCGGTCGGCCGGTTCACCGCCATCAGCGCGTTCCAGACCTGCTCCGGCGGCTGCGGCACAACCCCGGCCTCCGGCCGTTTCGTACCGCTTAGCCAGTCCCAAAAACCCACGCACGCCCTCCCCCATAGCCCCAAGCTGCCTGGTATCACCGTAGCAGGGGCGACCACCATCCGTGAGCGCACTGACACATTACCGAACACCACAGCTTCCCGGCCGTGGCGTCAGCGTTCGACGATCGCGGTCACACCCTGCCCACCAGCGGCGCAGATGGAGATCAACGCACGCCCGGAGCCCTTCTCCGCCAACAGTTTCGCGGCTGTCGCCAAAATCCGACCACCGGTAGCGGCAAACGGGTGTCCCACAGCCAACGAGGAACCGTTCACATTGAGCTTGCCGCGGTCGACGTCACCGAGCGGGTTGTCGAGACCGAGCTTGTCCTTGCAGAACTGGGGGTCCTGCCAGGCCGCGAGCGTGGCGAGGACCTGCGATGCGAACGCCTCGTGGATCTCGTAGAAGTCGAAGTCCGCCAATGACAGCTTCGCCCGTGCCAGCATCCTCGGCACCGCGTACGCGGGCGCCATCAGCAACCCCTCGCCGCCGTGCACGTAGTCGACCGCCGCGGTCTCGGAGCCCGACAGGTAGGCCAGCACCGGCAGCTTGCGGGCCTTCGCCCATGCCTCATCGGCCAGCAACACGGTGGAAGCGCCGTCGGAGAGCGGAGTGGAGTTGCCTGCGGTCATCGTGCCCTTCTCACCACCGAAGACCGGCTTCAGCTTCGCCAGCTTCTCGGCGGTCGAGTCAGGCCGGAGGTTCTGATCGCGGGTCAGCTTTTGGAACGGCATCAGCAAGTCGTCGAAGAAACCCCGCTGATACGCCGCCGCCAGCTTCTGGTGGCTGGCCGCGGTGAGCTCGTCCTGCGCGGCGCGGCTGATTCCCCACTGCTCTGCGGTGATCGCGGCGTGCTCCCCCATGGACAATCCGGTGCGGGGTTCGGCGTTCTGCGGGATCTCCGGCACGATGTGGCCGGGGCGTAGCTTGGCGACCAGTTTCAGCCTGGTCTGCAGGTCCTTCGCGGCGTTGAACTCCACCAGGACCTTGCGCAGGTCGTCGTTGACCGCGAGTGGCGCGTCCGAGGTGGTGTCAACCCCACCAGCGACACCGGAATCGATCTGACCGAGCGCAATCTTGTTGGCCACCGCGATAATGGCCTGCAGACCGGTACCGCAGGCCTGCTGCACGTCGTTGGCAGGCGTTTCGGCCGACAATGTGCTGCCGAGCACGCATTCTCGCATCAAGTTGAAGTCGCGACTGTGTTTGAGCACCGCACCGCCGGCGACCTCACCGAGCCGTTCCCCCTGCAGCCCGAACCTGCTGACCAACCCATCCAGCGCGGCGGTGAACATGTCCTGGTTCGACGCGTGCGCGTACGGACCATTGGATCGCGCGAACGGAATCCGGTTACCGCCTATGATCGCGACTCGCCGGACGCCCTGCCGGCTGCCGCCCGCACGCCCGCCGCTGTTTCCGGCCATCTGGCTCTCCTTGACGCTGGGGATGTCCTACCCTGACAAGGGTAACCTACCCGTGAGTAGGCTTACCGGAGAGTAGAGAGGCGAGACATCACATGACAGACCGCTACCAGCAGTTCGCCACCTCAGCACCCGGCAAACTGCTCATCAAGCAGTTCGGCCTGCCCAACCCGGTACCACTTCGCCGCTACCGGCCAGGACAACCGCTGATCGAAGGGCCGGTGCTGCTCGGCGCCGCACCGGGAGGAACGCTTCACACAACCGTGCACTCAATCCTGGAATCCGCGCGGGTCGAGATAGCGAGCGCGGACTCGGCACAACGGTACGCAGGGTTGGTGTTCGACGCATCCGGAATCACCGACACCTCCCATCTCCGTGAACTGTTCCAGTTCTTCGGCCCGGCGATTCGCAAGGTTGGGCGCTCCGGGCGGATCATCGTGCTCGGCACGCCACCCGAGGACATCAAGGACCGGCGGCAGCGCGCCGCCCAGCGTGCCCTTGAGGGCTTCACCCGCTCGGCTGGCAAGGAGTTGCGCGCCGGGGCAGCAGCCCAACTGGTGTACGTCGCCGCAGGTGCCGCGAACGCCATCGAGTCGACCATACGGTTCCTGCTGTCGGCCAAGTCGGCCTACGTGTCCGGCCAGGTGATCCGGATCGAGAAAGCCGCCGCGACGGCGCCTGCCGACTGGGAGCGGCCGCTCGTTGGCAAGGTCGCGCTGGTCACCGGCGCCTCCCGCGGCATTGGCGCGGCGATCGCGACGGTGCTCGCCAGGGATGGCGCACAAGTCGTCTGCCTCGATATCCCCGCACAGGGCGGCGACCTCTCTAAGGTAGCCAACAAGGTCAATGGCTCGACCCTGCAGCTCGACATCACCGCGGCCGACGCACCGGACAAGCTCGTGCAGCATTTCTCCAGCCGCTTCGACGGGTTGGACGTAGCGATACATAACGCCGGGATCACCAGGGACAAGACGCTGGGCAAGATGGACGATGCCCGTTGGAACTCCGTGCTCGATGTCAACATCTCGGCGCAGGAGCGAATCAACGACGCTCTGCTGTCCTCGGGTGTACTGCATGACAACGGCAGGCTGATCGGTGTGTCCTCGATCGCGGGTATCGCGGGCAACTTCGGGCAGACCAACTACGGCACTTCCAAGGCCGCGGTGATCGGGCACGTTGACGCGCTGGCGCCCGAGATGGCCACACACGGCTCTACCATCAACGCGGTGGCACCCGGGTTCATCGAGACCAAGATGACGGCGGCGATCCCGCTGTTCACCAGAGAAGCGGGTCGCCGTATGAACAGCATGTCGCAGGGCGGCCTACCGGTGGACGTGGCCGAGACGATCGCCTGGTACGCCAACCCCGCGTCCAGCGGCGTCAACGGCAACGTGGTCCGCGTGTGCGGGCAGAGCTTGTTGGGGGCCTAGCCAATGACTGTGCACGAATTGTCTGGCAATCCCAGCCTGTTGCCGCTGTTCGGCAAGGCGGCCGCGACCGGGATGAGCAAGCACGGCGGCGAGTTGCCGAGCACCGTGTACGCGCGTTCACAGGTGCCCATCGATCCGGCGCATCTGGCTGCGTACGACCGGGTGTGCGGCTTCCGGCTTTCCGACGAGCTGCCTGCCACTTACCCGCACATGCTGAGTTTCCCCATGCAGGCAAAGCTGCTCACCGACGGGGACTTCCCGTTCCCGTTGATCGGGTCGGTGCACGTCGCGAACAAGATTACGG
>JBOHEL010000553.1:0-3303 GCA_050700995.1 Sciscionella sp.
CACCGTGCCCTGCGACGAGATCACGTGCACAACCGGTACCTGGGTGCGCCTGGCCGCCAGCATCGCAGGCAGGGTGGCGCGGCGCAGCCGTACCGCCCCCGGCTCCACCGAGCAGACCGCGGGCAGCGGGACGCTCAGCCGCTCCCTGCGGCCGCCGTCCAACCGCCGCAGCGCCCGTAGCATGCCGTCCCGCACGGCGAGCTCGACCAGCCCGAGCGACTGTGCGGCAGCGAAATGCTCCGCGAGGTAGCCGGGGGTGGCACCGGTGCCCCTATCGGCGGAATGGTCGCCGCACACCACGAGATCTGGTCTCGGATGCCCGCGCAGTATGCCGTCGGCAAGTATCTGCGCGGTGATCTCGCCACTGTCCGCCACGGTGTCGGCCGGGTCTGGGCCGTCGATCCGCAGCACCTCGTGTGCGCCCGCGGCCAGCGCGTCGATAAGCATGCCGTCCGCGGCGGGTGGTCCCGCGGTGACCGCGAGGCAGCGGGCCGTTAGCGCTTCGGCGGCCAGCAGCGCATGTTCCAGGGCGCAGCGATCCGCTTCCCCGGCGCCTGAGGCGCGCGGATCGCGACTCACCTCGCCGGTCATCGGATCGATAAGCGCACGAGCATCGACCCAACGCAGCGCGGCCACAACCAGCATCGACCTCACCCCTTCCGGAACACCACGCCGTGACCACCATCCGGATAGCTCCATGTGATGGCACCCGCCGAGTCGCAGACCTGGTAGCAGGTGCCGCATTCGAAGCACTGCTCGTAGTTGAACAGGATCCCGCCGTCGGCGGTCGGCACGAACAGGTCCGCGGGGCAGGCGTGCACGCAGGCCTTGGTGGTGCAGGACCGGCAGACGTCGGTGTCGACGCTGATATGCGCGCGCTGCCCGACCCGGAAGTCGACCGAAGCCATTCTGGTCTCGAAGGCCAGTTCTCGATAGCGGTTCTCCACGCTGTTCCCTCCGGTCATCCGAACGACCTCATCGCGGTCCATGCGTCGGCGGCCAGCTCGCGCATCCGAACACCGTGGCGCCTTGCGGTGCTGCGCACGAGCTTGCGCAGCCCAGGCTTCGGCAATGGGTTGTCCACTTGGAACAGACCTTGCATGAGATCGCATACCAGTCCGGGATAACGCTGCTGCATTCGCTCGGACAACACCAGACCGGGGACATCGCGCAACTTGCGGTGGTCGGCAAGCACGAAGGACTGCTCCAGCATCGCGCGATAGCCAGCCAGCCCTGCCTTCGAGGTGTCTCCGGAACGGATGGCGGTCGCGGCCGCCCGTCCCGCGTACATGCCAGCTCCCAGCGCGAAGTTCACGCCCTCCAGCCAGATTCCGGCAGCGAGACACATGGCGGCGGAGTCTCCCGCAACGAGCATGCCGTCAGCGACGAGGTCCGGCATCGCACGGTAACCACCCTCCGGGATGAGGTGGGCCGCATATTCCAGCAGTTCACCGCCACGCACCAGTGGCGCTATCGCCGGATGCCGCTTGAGTTCCGCGATCAGCTCCTCCGGCCGCACCCGCGCCGCCGCCAGGCCGTTCAGGCCGAGCACGACACCCACGCTGACCGATGCCCGATTGGTATACAGGAAACCGCCGCCGGGGATACCCCTTGTGCAGCCGAGAATCTCGATGTCCAGTCCGTCCTCGCCGGACAGCGCGAACCGCTCCTCAATGGTTTCCCTCGGCAGGGCAATGGTTTCCTTCACGCCCAGCGTGGTGTGCTCAGCTTCGTTGTCACGCTGGTACATGCCTGCTTCCTTGGCCAGGAAGGAGTTCACCCCGTCGCAGGCGATCACCACTCCCGCCATGAGATCACCATCGGGCCGGTCGGTGCGGACGCCGAGCACCGCACCCGAGGCGTCGCGTAGCAGCGAGGTGACCACAGTGGACGGCACCAGCACCGCACCCGCCTGCTGGGCGAGGGATGCCAGCCACGAGTCGAGATCCGCCCGGTGCACGGTCGCACCGTTGTAGGGCGCGTGCCCCCAGTCCTGGGAGCGGAAGTCCACCGTGAGCGCCTGCGTCGGCGTCATCATCATGGTCTGGCGGCGGGTCACCCACCGCTGCACCGGCATCTGCTCCCACCAGCGCGGCACCAGCTCGTCGAGCACCCTGCCGTACACCACTCCGCCGTAGACGTTCTTCGACCCAGGGAACGGGCCGCGCTCCACCAACGCCACGGACGCGCCCGCCCTCGCGGCCTCAAGTGCCGCCGCCGAGCCCGCGGGCCCTGCGCCGACAACAACCACGTCGAAATCCGTTGGCCGCGACTCGCGGACCGTTACCGGGCGCGAATCGGGCCCGGCATGTGCGTGCTCAGCCACTGCCTGCCACCTTGCTCTCGTCGCGCACCAACCGTTGCACGAGCTCGTTCAGCACCGAGGCGGCATCCGCGACAATGCCGAGGTCAGCCATCGCGGTCATCGGGCAGGACGGGTCGGTATTGATGCTGACCACGTGGTGTGGCGTGCCAAGCCCGCCAAGGTGTTGCACGGCACCGGAGATCCCGAATGCGACATACAGTTCGGGATCCACGACGACGCCGGTGGTGCCGATCTGACGCTGGTAGTCCGCCCAACCCGCGTCGGTGACAACCCTGGTCGCTCCCAGCGAAGCACCCAGTGCGGCCGCGAGCTTTCCCAGCAGTACCACGGCTTCCTGGCCTGCGAGCGCACCGCGCGCCAGTCCGGCACCAGCGCCGAGGATGCGCGGCGCCTCGGCGAGGTCCACCGTGGCGGGATCCGCGGGCAACACCCGCAGCACGGCGGGATCCGGCCCCGCGGCAGGATCAGGCAGGTCGACATCGACCACGTTGGCCGGTTCGGCTAGCGGCCGCGAACCACGACATCCTGGTTGCAGGGTCGCGACGAACGGAGGATCGGCCGCGACGCCCACCGCGACGTGGCCATTCCAGCGCAGCAACTCGGCGCCACGTGCTGACACCCGCACCGCGCCTGCCAGCAGCGGCCTGCCGAGCTTGGATGCCAGCCGGGGAGCCAGATCCCTGCCGTCGGCCGATGCGGGCAGTATCACGCGGCTAATGTCGCCGACTACAGCGGCGAGCCGCGCGGCCCACCGCGCCGGAGCGAAGTCGCCGATCTCCGCGCACCAGCCGACCCGCAGTGATGCCAGTGCCCGGGCCGCGTCCCTCACCCCGGATCCGGCGAGCACCGCTCTGCCTGCCGCCTCCGCGATGGCTTCGTCGGCGCCGAGTGGCGGCACACCGTCGCGCACCGGGATCACCGCAACCGCTTCACCGCACGGCAGAACGCAACGCGGGCTCATAGCGCCACTCCCGCCC
>JBOHEL010000554.1:0-3295 GCA_050700995.1 Sciscionella sp.
GCGGCGGGTCGATGCCGAGCTGGGTCAACGCGGAGGCATGGAACACCGAGCCGGGCACGTGGATGGCGTGCGCGAGGCCCATGTGCGCGTCGCGCCAGAACCGTTGCAGGGGGTTGTCCATCCGCATCGCGTTCCCGCCGGAGCGCGCCACGATCTCGTCGACCGCCCGCACCGCGCGCCACGCGGCCTGCACCTGGATGCGGCGGCCGACGGCGCGGTCGTCGAAGGTGATCTCCTGCCCGGATGCCACGGCGTCGTAGGTGCGGTCGACGTTCTCCAGCAGCGCCGAGCGTGAGGCATGGATCTCGGCGGCAGCCTCGCTGATCGCGGACAGCACGTACGGGTCGTCGCGGAGCTTGGTGCCGGTGATCTGCACCCGGTTGCGCTGGTAGACCATGTGGTGCGCGAGCGCTCCCTCCGCGATGCCGATCACCGCTGAGGTGATGCCCAGCGGGAAGGCGCAGGAGAACGGGATGCGGTACAGCGGGTTGGTCAGTCCCGCTTCCTTCGCGGCGGCGCCGTCGATCACCTTCGAGTACGGGATCACCCGGTAGTCCGGCACGAACGCCTCGCGGGCGATGATGTCCTTGCTTCCGGTACCGCGCAGCCCGACGACGTCCCAGGAGTCCTCGACAATCTCGTAGTCGGCACGCGGCAGGATCACGTGGGCGGACTGCGGTGGTTGCAGCCGCTCGCCCTCGGCGTCGGTGCGGAACCCGCCGAGGAAGATCCAGTCGCAGTGGTCGGTACCGGAGGAGAACTGCCAGCGGCCGTCGAAGACGTAGCCGCCGTCGACCGGGCGCAGCAGCCCCATCGGCGCGTACGGCGAGGCGATCCAGGTGTCCTGGTTCTCGCCCCAGATCTCCTGCTGCACCTTGGGGTCGGCCATCGCCATCTCCCACGGGTGCACGCCGACGATGCCGGCGACCCACCCGGTGGAACCGTCGAGGCTTGCGATCTTCATGACCGTGCGGGCGAAGTCGGCGGGGTGGTACTCCAGGCCGCCGTGCGCCTTCGGCTGCAGCATCCGGATCGCCCCCGCGTCGCGCAGCAGCTTCGCGGCCGCATCAGACAGCATGCCGAGGGACTCGTTAACGGCACCCTGGGCGCTGATCTCCTCCGCGGCGGCCACGACCGCGTCGAGCACGTGATTCGTCATGGTCGACTCATTTCTCCGCGAGGGCCGCGGCGATCTCGATGAGCTGGTCCTCCTGGCCGCCGACGAGGTTGCGCCGGCCGGCCTCGACGAGGATGTCCACCCCGGACACGCCGTAGCGCTGCGCCTGTCGGTCGGCGTGTTTGAGGAAGCTGGAATAGACCCCGGCGTAGCCCATCGTCAGCGACATCCGGTCCAGCAGGCAGTCGCCGTCCATCGCGGGCCGCACCACGTCCTCCGCGGCGTCGATGATCTTGACGGTGTCCACGCCGGTGCGGATGCCCAGCCGCTGCGCGACCGCGACGAACGCCTCCACCGGGGTGTTGCCGGCGCCGGCACCGAAACGGCGGGTCGAGCCGTCGATCTGCGCCGCGCCCGCCCGCACCGCGAGCACCGAGTTCGCCACACCGAGCCCGAGGTTCTCGTGGCCGTGGAAGCCGACCTGCGCGTCGGAGCCGAGCTCGGCGACCAGCGCGGCGATCCGGTCGCTGGTCTGCTCCATCACCAGCGCGCCAGCCGAGTCCACCACGTACACGCACTGGCAGCCGGCGTCGGCCATGATCCTGGCCTGCGCGGCCAGCTTCTCCGGCGGCTGGCTGTGCGACATCATCAGGAAGCCGACGGTCTCCAGCCCGAGGTCGCGGGCCAGCCCGAAGTGCTGCACGGCGATGTCGGCCTCGGTGCAGTGCGTGGCGATCCGGCAGATGCTGGCTCCGTTGCCCGCGGCGGCCCGGATGTCGTCCTGCACGCCGAGCCCCGGCAGCATCAGGAACGCGATCTTCGCACGGCTCGCGGCCCGCACCGCCGCCGAGATCAGCTCCTGCTCGGGGGTGTGGCTGAAACCGTAGTTGAACGAGGAGCCGCCGAGGCCGTCGCCGTGGGTCACCTCGATCACCGGCACCCCCGCGCCGTCCAGCGCGGCGACGATCGAGTGGACGTGCTCGACGGTGAACTGGTGGCGCTTGGCGTGCGAGCCGTCGCGCAGCGAGGAGTCGGTGATGCGGATGTCGAGGTCGTCGCTGTAGGGCATCGGGCTCAGCCTTCCTTCCTGGCGAGCAGGCGCTGCGCGAACCCCTCGCCGACCCTGGTGGCCGCTGCGGTCATGATGTCGAGGTTGCCGGAGTACGGCGGCAGGAAGTCGCCAGCGCCCAGGACCTCGATGAACACCGCCACCCGCGCCATCCCGCCGCTGACCGTGCTGGGCTCGTCGAACTGCGGCTCGGCGCGCAGCCGGTAGCCGGGCACGTAGGCGGCGACGTCGGCGACCATGCGGTGAACCGAATCGGCGATCGCGGCACAGTCGGCACCCGATGGGATCGCGCAGAACACCGTGTCCTGCATCAGCATCGGCGGTTCCGCCGGGTTGAGAATGATGATCGCCTTGCCGCGTGCCGCGCCGCCGATCGTCTCGATGCCTCGGCTGGTGGTGATGGTGAACTCGTCGATGTTGGCGCGGGTGCCAGGTCCCGCCGATGGCGAGGCGACGCTGGCGACGATCTCGGCGTAGGGCACCTCGGTCACCCGCGAGACGGCGTGCACGATCGGGATGGTGGCCTGCCCGCCGCAGGTGATCAGGCTGACGTTGCCGGAGTCGATGTGCTCGCCGAGGTTCACCGCGGGCACCACGGCGGGCCCAACCGCGGCGGGGGTGAGGTCGACGGCCTGGATGCCGCGCGCGGCGTACTTCGGCGCGTTCTCCTTGTGCACGTACGCCGAGGTGGCCTCGAACACCAGATCGGGAAGCTCGTCACCGGCCAGCAGCTTCTCGACGCCCTCCGAGGAGGCGACCAGCCCAGCATCGGCGGCCCGTTTGAGGCCGGGGCTTTCCGGGTCGATGCCGACCATCCAGCGCGGCTCGATCACCGTCGAGCGGGACAGCTTGTACATCAGGTCGGTGCCGATGTTGCCGGAACCGACGATCGCGGCGGTCGCCTTGCTCAATGCAGCTGCCCCTTCACTCGAATCGTGCGCTGACGGTGCCGAGCCCGGCGAACTCGGCGCGGAATGTCTCACCTGGAAGAACGTCGATCGCGCGGGTGCAGGAACCGGGCAGGATCACGTGCCCCGCTTCCAGCGTCACGCCGAAGGACGCCACGGTGCGGGCCAGCCAGGCCACCGCGCGGGTCGGATCGCCGAGCA
>JBOHEL010000555.1:0-3283 GCA_050700995.1 Sciscionella sp.
GGTGGTGCGGATCGTCGGCGAGGACGGCAAGGACCTACCCGCCGGTGAGATCGGCGAGTTGGTCACCTCCGGGCCCGTGGTGGTCCCTGGCTACTGGAACAAGCCAGAGGAGACCAGCAGCTCGCTGCCTGGCGGGGCACTGCACACCGGAGACGTGGGTTATATGGATGCCGATGGCTGGTTTTACCTGATCGACCGCAAGAAGGACCAGATCAACGCCGCGGGCTACAAGGTGTGGCCGCGCGAGGTCGAGGATGTGCTCTACGAACACCCCGCGGTACGCGAGGTGGCCGTCGTCGGGGTGCCTGACGAATACCGGGGTGAGTCGGTGAAGGCTTTCGTCAGCCTGAAGCCGAACCAATCGGTGTCCGAGCAGGAGCTGATCGAGTTCTGCAAGCAGCGGTTGGCAGCGTACAAATACCCGCGCTCGGTCGAGTTACTGGCAGAACTACCGAAAACGACTACCGGAAAGATTCTGCGCCGCGAACTGCGGACACCAGACGCCGCAGGACACTAGTGTCGGCTGTCACCTGGATTCCGTCGGGGCCGCTCGGTGCTGTCCGAGTGGGACGCGGCGGACATCGCTTCGTCGTGCGGTTGGCTGCCGGGCCCGATGTGGGATTCGGCGCGCATTCGTTCGACCATGTGTGGATAGTGCAGTTCGAAGGCAGGGCTTTCGGAGCGGATGCGCGGTAGGGCGAGGAAGTTGTGGCGCGGTGGTGGACAGCTGGTAGCCCATTCCAGGGAGCGGCCGAAGCCCCACGGGTCATCAACGGTGACAACCTCGCCGTAGCGGTAGGACTTGAACACGTTGTAGATGAACGGCAGCACCGAGGCGCCCAAGATGTAGGCGCCTATGGTGGACACGGTGTTCAGCGTGGTGAACCCGTCGGATGCCAGGTAGTCGGCGTACCGGCGCGGCATGCCCTGGTTGCCCAGCCAGTGCTGCACCAGGAACGTGGTGTGGAACCCGATGAACGTCAGCCAGAAGTGCACCCTGCCGAGGCGATCGTCGAGCATTCGCCCCGTCAACTTGGGGAACCAGAAGTAGATTCCGGAGTAGGTGGCGAACACGATGGTGCCGAACAGCACGTAGTGGAAATGCGCGACCACGAAGTACGTATCCGAGACGTGGAAGTCCAGCGCGGGCGCGGCCAGCAGCACCCCGGTCAGGCCGCCGAAGAGGAACGTCACCACGAAGCCGATAGCGAACAACATCGGTGTTTCGAAGGTGATCTTTCCCTTCCACATGGTGCCGATCCAGTTGAAGAACTTGATCCCGGTTGGCACCGCGATCAGGAAGGTCATGATGGAAAAGAAGGGCAGCAGTACCGCACCTGTGGCGTACATGTGGTGCGCCCACACCGTGACCGAGAGTCCGGCGATCGACAGTGTCGCGAAGATCATGTTGCGGAAGCCGAAGCACGGTTTGCGACTGAAGACAGGGAACACCTCTGTGACGATGCCGAAGAACGGCAGGGCGACGATGTAGACCTCGGGGTGGCCGAAGAACCAGAACAGGTGCTGCCAGAGGATCGCACCGCCGTTGGCGGGGTCGAAGATGTGCGCACCGAGTTGCCGGTCGGCGAGCAGTCCGAACAGTGCGGCGGTCAGGATCGGGAACGCCATCAGGATCAGGATGCTCGTGACGAAGATGTTCCAGGTGAAGATCGGCATCCGGAACATCGTCATGCCCGGCGCGCGCAGGCAGATAACGGTAGTGATCATGTTGACCGCGCCGAGGATGGTGCCGAGCCCTGCCATGATCAGCCCGGTGATCCACAGGTCGCCACCGACACCTGGCGAGTGGATGGCGTCGGACAGCGGGGTGTATGCGAACCAGCCGAAGTCCGCCGCACCACCGGGAGTGAGGAAACCGGACACGACGATCGTGCCGCCGAAGGCGAACAACCAGAACGAGAACGCGTTGAGCCGGGGGAAGGCCACGTCGGGGGCACCGATCTGCAGCGGCAGCACGCCGTTGGCGAACCCGAACAGGATCGGGGTGGCATACAGCAGCAGCATGATGGTGCCGTGCATGGTGAACAGCTGGTTGTACTGCTCCTGGGACAGGAACTGCAGCCCTGGCCGCGCCAGCTCGGTGCGCATGAGCATCGCCATCAGGCCACCGAGCAGGAAGAACGCGAACGACGTCGCGATATACATCACGCAGAGCGTCTTGGGGTCGGTGGTCTTGAAGTAGTCGAGCAGCACAGCGCCCTTGGACCAACCGCGCGCCGGGGAGGGTCGGCTGGCGACCGGTATGGGCTTCCGAAGGGTGGTCATATCGCGGCTCCGTCGGTGGCGCTCACTCTCGCCATGGCTGCCTCCAAGCGGCATCGCACTATGCGCACTCGCCGGGGCGTGGGCGGCTCTCCCGAGCCGCCACCGTCCGGGCGACTCCTTGGCCCGGTGACATGTCCAGGTAACCGGACGTGGATTGAGCTTAGCCCTGCTCAGAGGCTCAGCGCATCCTCGAACGTCAACTTGTGGCAGCGAGCCCCGACATTGAGCTCGTTTCACATTCGCTGAGCGGACACTCCTCTCAATCCGCAGGTATCTCGGCGCCGCAGTTCGCGCACCGCGTGGGCGGCGCCGTTTCGGAGAACCGGCCGCATTCCGGACACACCCGATATAGCCAGCACGCTGGATCGCCGCCCAAACCCTCTACCGACGGTCCAGGGCCAAGCTCGTGTTCGGGTTCCGGCGCGCTCACAGCAGCTCCTGGAGTACGGCGGCCTGGCTATGCTCGATATCCTTAGTTGCGGTCAGCAACGTCAGCTGCCCCGCCTTTGTCAGCTCGCGTAGCCGTCGCAGCGCTTCGCCTGCCTGCTCGCTGTCGAGTTCCTTGCGGTAACGGCGGCGGAACTCAGTGAACTTGTCGGGGTCATGCCCGTACCATTTGCGCAATTCCGTGGAGGGTGCGACATCTTTGGCCCAGTCGTCGAGGTGCGCGGACGCCTTGCTCAGGCCCCTCGGCCAGATCCGGTCGACCAGCACCCTGGTGCCGTCCTCGTCGGTCGGCTTCTCGTACACCCGTTCGATACGAACGCGGTTGTTGGGCATACACCAACCATCCCGCCGCCACCGCAGACGCGCAAGGGTGGCGGCACCCGTCGCTGCTCAGAGCCCGTGAGCACTGAGCGGGGCCAGAGCGCCAGGAAGTGCTCACGGGGCGGCAGGTCAGGCAGGCTTGAGCTTCGCGGCCAACCTGGCGGGTGTCGGCCAGCGCACGTTCCATGCCCAGCCGAACTTCTCGAATACCCATATCCAGCGCGCCGAG
>JBOHEL010000556.1:0-3278 GCA_050700995.1 Sciscionella sp.
CTTTACGATCATGGGCTACGCGCCGTATCCGATGAAGATCGGCGTGCACCAACTAGGGTTCGTTTTCTTCGGTTGGGGCGTGCTTGTCGCGATCTTCGCGGTGTTCATCGCTCCCCGCGCGCAGCGCGCCATCGGCACCGCCAAATCGCTGTACATCACGTTGTTCCTGCTGACGCTCGACCTCGCGGCCATCGCGGTGTGGATCGACCGCCCTACGGTGATCATTGTCTGCGTCATAGTCAGCGGCGCCTTCATCGGGATGAACAACACCCTGGTCACCGCGACGGTGATGAGTGTTGCTCCGGTGCCCCGCCCGATCGCCTCGGCGGCCTACAGCTTCGTGCGGTTCATCGGCGGTGGCCTTGCGCCATGGGTCGCGGGCATCCTGGCCGCCAGGTACAGCGACGACGTGCCGTTCTACATCGGAGCAGGTGCGGTGTTCGCGTCGATCCTGGTGCTGGCGACCGCGCACCGCTTGCTTTCACGCGGCAAGAAGACCGAGACCGAGCAGCAGCAAGACGAGGAAGTCGAGGAGCTGCTGGAAGCGGTCGAGGGCAACGTGATCCACGGCCACCTGAACACCCGCGACGGCGCACCGGTCGCAGGCGCGGCCCTGACTCTGATCGACCATGCTGGCCACCAGATCGCGCGCGGTGTTTCCGCTCACGACGGGTACTACAACGTGACGGGCCTCTCCGATGGCAACTACGTGATGATCGCCAGCGCGAAGGGTTTCCGACCGGAGGCTTGCCCTGTCACGCTGACCGGCCAGACCGTGGAACTGTCGCGAACGCTTGGCGGCGCCAGTGCCCTGCGCGGCACGGTCAACTCGTCAGCAACGGGCGAGCCGCTGCAGGCGGCCACGGTCACGCTCGTCGACTCCCGAGGCGAGGTCGTCGAGGCGGACCGGACCGACACCCTCGGGCATTACTCGTTCGGCGGCGTCGCAGCAGGCGAATACACCCTCGCTGTCAGCGCGGACGGCTGCCTGCCCCTCGTCAGGGTGGTCGCCATGGGCGAAATCGGAGATGTCACCGTGGACATCGCTCTGGCCGTCAAGACCCCGCTGCGTGGCGTGGCGCGCAGCGGCAGCGACGGCCGTCCGATCGCCGAGGCGCTCGTCACCCTCGTCGACTCAGGAGGGCAATCGATCGGCAGCGTGCTCACCGATCCCGACGGCGCGTACTGCTTCCCAGCAGTCGGCGAGGGGCAATACACCCTGATCGCGTCGGGCTACCCGCCGATCAGCGAAGCGGTTCGTATCCGCTTGGACGGCGCCAACCGCCAGGACGTCACCCTCGGCCACTCCCACAACTGACCCTCACGGTGCGCGACGCCCTGAGCGCTCCACTGGTGCAGCACGATCACGATCTCACCCCAGAGGCGACGCGGGCCGATTTCGGCGATGTAGGTATCGACTTGCGGGAAGCAGGGAAGCGAGCAGCGTCGGCATGCTGGCGTGCTCGATGGCGTGCACCTTGATCGCGGAACGTAGCGGCAGTTAGGCGGTGGAGATGGTCGCGACGAACTCGCCCACGGTGCTCAAGCGGTGGATCGCGTTCGAGTTGCGAAGGCTGCGGGAGGAGACCGGGCGCAGCCGCCAGGAGGCCGCCGAGCGGGTGGACGAAGCGCCGAGCCAGATCGGTCACCCAGAGACGATGCGCAACCTGCCCTCGGCTTCGGACCTGGAAGTCCTGCTGACCTGGTACGGCCACCCAGAACGTTTCGAGTTCTTCCGCGACCTACTGACCCATCCAGGCTTCGTCTACGTGGAGACTACGATCAAGGGCGTCTACTACGAAGGTCCTGACGACATCAGGACCTACCGGAACGGGCTGAGCAGGCTGCGTGTCAAAGCGGCTGACCAGGATGCCTCCCGGGAGGTGATCGCGCAGGCCATGAAGGAGCTGTGAGATTTGGATCGCCAGAAAGCACGCGCCACGCTGACAAGTACTGGCGGATGGCGGACGTCGAGCTACTCCGAAGGGTCAGAACGCGTGCGCTGAAGTCACGGCTGCCGTACCTGGCTGGCCATCAAGCCTCGCGGTCGTTGGAGCGTTACATCTCCACCTTGCGATGGGCGCAGGGCCAGGCCGCCGATGCGATCCGGCAGTGGAACGACGCCCAGAGCGCCAACGGCACGCCGACAACCCGCTCGGTAACGCCGCTGTCCACCACCCCGGCGATATGCTCACCGCCGCTGCTGGGATCGGCCTCACTACGACAACCGATGGATACGAGGTACAGAGCGGACAGGACATTTTTCTTCGTTCTTATGATGGAGACTTCGTGATCTCCCCCACCCCGACAACGCCGCTTTGAACGCCGACCTTCTCCAGAAGGTAATGCGCGAGAAGATCATATCTGCAACCACAGAGAATTCCGGCGCGCTCGCCTTGACATTCGCCAACCACGCGAAGCTACGTATCGAGCCGAACGAAGACTATGAAGCTTGGGATCTGTCTGGACCTAACGGGGTTATGGTCGTATGCATGCCCGGCGGTGAGCTAGCTGAATACCCAGCCAACGAAGTGTGACCGCACCACCGACACAGGATTAGTAGCGATACATCTGACCGTCGAGGCCAAGTGGTCAACGAAGTTGAGGTTGGTTACACCGGGGCTTTCGACAGTAGTGCCGGGTGGAACTCGACACGTCTCCGAGTCGTGATGCATCAGCGGGTAACGTCCGCGATCGCCGAGGATTCCGGGGCTCTCACAGTCACCTTCGCCAACAAGACGCGAGTCCGTGTGGAGCCAGACGAACGCTACGACGCAGGGACCTTCGCCGGCTCCAAGGGCGAAAAGGTCGTGTGCATGTCTGGCGGAGAATTGGCCATCTGGGTGGCCATACCCGTTTGACAACTACTGGGCTGCGCCGTGTGCCTCCAGCAGGCGCAGGTGCGGAGGTGCGGAGGTGCGGAGGTGCGTCAGCGTTGACCCGCTCGGCGGTGAGCACGATCGAGGATGCCCGATCTCGCAGCGTGTGCACGTCCTCGACCAGCCAGTCAGGCATGTACCCGCTCGGCGCGCCACTCGCTTTACACCCTATGTCGTCACCGCGGTACGGTCTGTTTCCCGCTCGGTGGCCGCGCGGGTCCTGCGAAGCCACCAGAGCAGCGGGGCGAGCACGATCCAGGTGACGAGGATGACTGTGCCGATCGGGAGCAGAGCCAGCGAGAAGCCGCGGCCTGCCACCTTCACGAGGTCGGTGTTCGTGGTGTCGTACTGCACCCACACCTTGTCACCCACCCGGAGGCCCTGCGGGTAGAGCACACC
>JBOHEL010000557.1:0-3270 GCA_050700995.1 Sciscionella sp.
CCGCGACGAACGCAGTCTGCGGTGCCCTGCTGCGCCCAGACGAGTACGAGACGGTGACCCCGGGCCACGGGATGCCGTGCGATCTGTGCATCGCCAGCCACCTCACCACGACCGACCCATCACCGGCCGCCCCGGCAACGGTGACAGCCGAGGACCCCATCCCACCTGGCGTGACGCCGAGAGCGGCTGCGCTGGGTTATCGAGGATGGGGCTGGCCGGTCACTCTGCGCCGCGATCGGGTCTGGCTGGCCCTCGGCGGCGACCTGATAGCCCTGCTCATGCCCGCCCTGCTGGCCGTCGAGGTGACCGCCCGGATGGTCCGCCGCTGCGCCCCGGCGACGCTGATTCACCCCTACGCCCCCGAACACCGGATTCTGTTGTGCGGCGAACGCTTCGGCGTCGCGCTGCCCTGGCCCGCCGAGGTGCACCGGGTATCCGGCACCATGCTGCTACCTCCCACCCTCACCCCCCGCGGGCCGCTCACCTGGGCGCACGCGCCAGGGCCGCACTCACTAACCGAATGCCGGGAGATAGACATCATCGCCGCCGTCCGAAAATATTGGAGGTAATCGAATGTTCGGAGAATTGCGGGCACAGCCGGTCGGCACAGGATCGTTTCCGTCGTCGGATCACTTCCCCTTGGGACGTGCTTATGGCCGAGTCGACATCATGCCCGAGCCAGCGTCAGCCGTGCGGCCGTTCGGGCTCAGCTTGGCGGTGCCGCCGACGGCGGTGACCTACGTCGATCCGGCCGACTTGGGCTACGACGAGGACGCACAGGTTGGCCTGATCCGTGACGGTGCGGATTTGGTGCCGCTGTCCAAGCACACCGACGGTCAGACGAGTACGGTCACCCAGGGTGGCGACGGCCAGACCACTAACCGAGATAGCGACACCGACCATCGGGAAGACTGACCCGATGGTCACGGCTTCTGTGGTAGTCCTGACCCATACTTTCGATCCTACTGCGGATAAGGTGGTGGACGAACTCAATCGTCGGGGTGTGCCCGTGTTTCGGTGTGACGCCGCCGAATTCCCCGAGACGCTGAGTGTCGGGGCTGAGCTTCGTGATGGTCACTGGTCGGGCCAGTTGCAGACTGTCCGGCGCCGCGTGGAACTTGACCAGGTTACGGGTATCTACTATCGGCGGCCCACGACATTCGAGTTCCACCGGGGCCTGTCCGAGGACGAACGCCGGTGGGCGGCGATCCAGGCCCGACTGGGATTTGGTGGCCTGCTGGCCTCCCTGGATCAGTGGCTGAATCACCCGCATCGCATCGGCTACGCTGAATATAAACCAGTTCAGCTTCGGCGCGCCGTGGCCTGCGGACTGCGGGTTCCGCGTACTCTCATTACCAATGATCCGGAACGGGCACGGGCGTTCGTGGCCGGTGTTGGTGACGCCGTGTACAAGCCTTTTGGTGGTGCGGGAGTCTCTGACGAGGACGGTTTCCGGTACGTGTTCACCACCAGAGTTACCGCAGACCAATGTGCCGATCAGAACATTGCCCGGACCATGCATACGTTTCAGGAATGGGTCCCAAAAAAATATGAGGTGCGAATGACTGTCGTGGACGGTCGCGTCTTCGCTGCTCGCATCGATGCCGCGTCCGACGCGGCGCACGTTGATTGGCGGTCGGACTATCATGCGATCTCTTACGCAACGGTAGAGATTCCGGACGTTGTGCGCTCCGGTGTGAGTGCACTGCTCGATTCCCTGGGCTTACGGTTCGGGGCATTAGATTTCATCGTAACGCTGGATGGGGAATTTGTCTTCCTCGAATGCAATCCGAACGGCCAGTGGGCGTGGATCGAGGACGAAACCGGTATGCCGATCGCCGCTGCCCTGGCCGACGCCCTGGAAGGACGCCCCCAGTCGTGACCGACATCAGCTCGCTCCGGGCCGCGTTCGTCGATAC
This sequence comes from Sciscionella sp., assembly GCA_050700995.1. GTDB lineage: Bacteria > Actinomycetota > Actinomycetes > Mycobacteriales > Pseudonocardiaceae > JBOHEL01. The sequence goes on from JBOHEL010000557.1 coordinate 1,920, forward strand.
GCTCACCGCAAGCGGCTACCTGCGGGACGAGAAATGGCTGGCCGCGTTTCGCGAAATTCCGCGCGGACCCTTCGTCCCTTACTATTTCACGCAGACGCCCGACCATTCCGGATGGATTATCGTCGAATCCACCGCAACTCGATGGGCGGAGGGGGCGTACAGCAACGGTCCTTTAATCACCCAGCTCGATGGAGATGACACGCTCACCGACGCCGCCCGCCGAGGACAGTTGGTCAATGGTGTCTCGACCTCATCCAGTAGCGCGCCCTCGCTGATGGCCCTGATGCTCGACGCGCTCGATGTCGACGACGGGCACACGATCCTGGAGATCGGTACCGGAACCGGCTACAACACCGCGCTGCTCTGCCACCGGGTCGGCGCGGACCAGGTCACCAGCATCGACATCGACCCCGGTATGGTCCACTCTGCGCGGCAACGACTCGCCACCTTCGGCTATCATCCACATCTGGCGATCCTCGACGGCACGGCCGGATGTGCGGCCCGCGCGCCGTTCGACCGGGTGATCGCCACCGTTGCGGTCCCCAGCGTGCCGCAGGAATGGATCGGACAGACCCGAGCCGGTGGCGTCATCCTGCTACCCCTGGACCGACGTAACTGCGGTGGCCTACTGGTCAGACTCACCGTGCAACCCGGCGGCACCGCACAAGGCCGCTTCCTCTCCGACTTCGGCGGATTTATGCCGGTCCGCCCGATCCATCGGCGCGACGCCGCCGATCGTGCTTTCCGCGCGATTGACAACAAAAATGGAGACGCCCGGCGCACGAGCCTTCCCGCTAACTTCATCACCGAAGAGGCCAGCCCCGTCGAATTTTTCGTTGCCCTCACTGCCCCAGGGGGTGGCTGGAACAATCTCACGTTCACCCCGGACAACGGCGGCCCCACCGAAACGTGGCTGGCCCAAGGAGATGGCTCCTGGGTGTGCCACACCACGGCAGCGGACGGTACCCATACGGTCCGTCAAGGCGGGCCCACGCGGTTTTGGGATCACGTGGAAACCGCATACCACCACTGGCGCCAGATCGGCCGACCCACCCGCGACCGATTCGGCCTCACCATCCACAACCGAAAACACGTCATCTGGCTCGACCACCCACACAGCCCGCATCAATGGACATTGCCGACATGACGTGACTGCTACCTGATGAGGAAGTTCCACCTCCGACACCGGGACGACCGCTGCCGAGGGACCGATATCCTGAGTCCCATGTACCCGACAACGAGGCCGCGCCGGTTGCGGACCACTCCGGCGATGCGCAGGCTGGTCGCTGAGACGACGGTGGCACCGCACCAGCTCGTGTTGCCGGTGTTCGTCAAGGAGGGCGCCACCCAG
>JBOHEL010000558.1:0-3264 GCA_050700995.1 Sciscionella sp.
TTGGATTGCTCCGGACAGGTTTGGTCGTAGGGACAGTGCGGTTGTTATGCATGGGTGTTGCCCGCGGTCTGGCCACGGGCTACCCGTCGAGGCTACTCGACTGTGCACACGCTGGACAAACCGGCGCTGCTAGTGCGCGGGCTCCGAGTGAAAAATTTGCCGGCAGGGCGTGCCGCGACGACGGAGCGCTACTCGCAGCGCATCGAGTTCCTCTGTGAGGATCTCGTCGTGGTCGCGCAATGCGCGGAGCACTCCGATCCGACAGCGGTTGCGACAGACGAGGATGCAACTACTTCTTCCACGTCGTGTGAATCGGCGGGCACGAATACTGGAAGTACGACGATCCCGAGCTTGTTCTGAGCAGCCTTCGGTGTGGCTCTGTTGTTCCAGGTTCGTCACTCAGACGGGCCGCGGAGAGTCCTTCTCTTCTGGGGCTGGCTCCGCAATCTCGTGGATGGGGACGATGATGTCTTTCGGCCTCAGAAGCCTAAGAGGCGGCGCCGGCAGCGACAGTTGGGCAGCGCCGCTGGCAACCGCTGAGCGGACGTAGGGCCACAGCGCCATCAAGCCGACTCGTTCGATGAACTCCTGCATTATCTGTGGAGGAATGCTGACGGGTCGGGCTAGGGAAAACATCGCCTCAACGTCCACGCCGTAGACTGCCGCAGCGCCCACGCTACCGCCGGCAAAGAATGTCTTACACCTGATACCAAGCTCCTCGTCGTCCCAACGGATCATCACCGTCATCCCTGGCTCTGGTGCGTCAGACTCGACATCGTTATCCGGTTCAGCCGGCGAACTATGAAAGTCCTCATCAGCGTCGACGCTTTCGTCTGGTTCATCTGGCGACTCCGGCCAGTCAGACCCCGCGCGATCGGCAGACACCATGTGGTAGACAACATCACGAATCTCCGTCAGATCAACCAGCGCGTCGAGGTCGGTGATTTGTTCAGCCATGGCCAGTCTTTAGATGAACACTGCCCGACATGACGGCACGGTAAGTCGTGTTCCGTGTTTTCGACCTTTTCCAACGGCCATATGAAGCCAGGTCGACAACCCGGTTAGACAAAACCGGTTTGACCTCCACCCATCGATGCGATTTTTTCCCTTCGCGCTCGTGCGATTGGGCGACTAGGTCCGACGACGGCAATTCCAATAAGCGCCCGCGTACGGTCGTCCCCGGCGCAACCACATCAGCGTTGACCGGGGCGTTGCGCGGTGAGCGCCGAGAGCGGTGTCGAGGAAGCTTCGGCAAACCCTCTTGAACCGGCGTCGCTGCAATCTGCGCCTCGTACCCCATCGCCCGCAGGTAGCGAGCAATGGCAGCAGTACGGAGATTGCCGTCGCCGTTGAGCACCTGTGAAACACGTCCCTGCGAAACCCCGACCTTTTCGGCCAGCGCTTTCTGATCGAGATCAGACTCATCGAGTGCCTCATGGAGCAGTCGCATCACTTGGCCAGCTAGATTTGCGGCCGCCAGCCCCTGAGCGCCGACATCCGTTGCCTCGACCTCATCAATCAACGTCATTGGGTTCTTGTCGATCATGCGCGAGGTCCTCCTCTCTGACCTTCCGAGCTTCATCAAGATCCAAGTCAAGCGTTTTTTGGCTCACCTTCGTAAAGGCGTGACCGAGGCGAATGAACTTGTCGAAATACGGGATCTGCCAGTAGACACTGCCTGGTGCCTCGGCGTCGGCGTGGTCTCCGATGGGCAGCTTGGCGGTATAGCCGCCCTTACCGTCGGTGTCGTAAAAAGTGAGCCGCTTGTCACCATGTCTGAACTCCCAAATCCCATCCTCTAAGGCCTTGACGGCGTCGCGGTACACCGGTTCGCCCGTGCGCGCCCAGTGCCGGATCGCATCGAGGAACCAATGCCACTCGCTGATCTGCTCGTCATTTGGCTCCGCCTCATCACCTCGGGCCCAGACGCCAGCCTTCAGGGCAGCCAAGAAGTCGCCCGCAGGACTACTGCCGTCTGTGCGAACCGCGCAGTGAACATTGTGAAACTCTCCGCTGACGATCCATCGCCGCTCGATGCCCTTCCCCACTTTAGCACACGCTAAAGTGGGGCGCCAAGTTGCCCTCAGCCGCTCTGATGTACGTCACATCGCGGTTCGCACGGCTTTCGGATTTTCTCCCCACCGGACTCACCGTAGAGTCTGGCTGTCAATAACGCGCATCAACGCGCCCGGCGGCGCCAGATGTTGCCCGTCGCTGGTAGAGCCACGAACACATACCAACACGTGTCGCCCCGGTGTGGATGGGATGAGCGCACCGTCGACGACACCCGTGCCGTTTTCAGTCAGGAACTACCGCGATGAACGTGTATCAGATCACCTTCCCCAACCGGAAAATCTATGTGGGGCGCGCGTCCGAGAACAACCCGCTATATTTCGGCAGCTCGGGCGACGTAAGAAGCATCGCCGCAGATCTCGCGACCGACCTTGGCGAGGAGTGGTGGAAGGACCTGACCCTGCGCAAGCAGATTCTGTGGCTGTCGGACACGGCCTGGGATGCGGTAGCCGAGGCGATAGAGAAGTACTGGATTTGGAAGACCGGCGCTAACACCGCCGAGACCGGCTACAACAAGAATCCGAGGTTCGGCGAGCTGGTAACGGTGTGCATGGCTCCTTATGGCGGGGCAAGCACCCGCGTTGGCAACCGTGGTAGCCACGCCGTGGCCTACCGGGTTACCAGCGCCAGACCGGGCAGCGCCCGCGCGCTGGGCCAGGTTGCGGCGTTCCATCGCTGCGAGGCTGAGGCGCGGGCCCACGCGGACGTGATCAACGCCACCGGCACCAACGGCAAAGATATCGATGCGCGCAACGCTGTGGTGCGGCCAACGGTGGTTGTTCCGGGAGCCGAAGTGGCACAGGTCATAGAACAGCACTGGGCCGCCTGGCTGGCAGCGGAATCCGCATTTGGCGGAGCAGACGGGCTTTGACCTCATCACCGGTGGCGGAGTAGAACGCCGCAGGCCCAGTCAAACTGGCTGGTTCTCGAGGCCATAGGCCGAGTCTGATACTTGGGCCGAGCATAAGCTGTCGGAACTTGTGGGCTTGCTAGTGTGCGGCGGCATCCCAGCTGCGGCCGTAGCCAACCGAGACCTCCAGTGGCACGTCAAGCGGGTAAGCGCCGCCCATCTTGTCGCGCACCAATGCTTCGAGCTGCTCCCGTTCGCCGGCGGCCGCTTCGAACAGGAGTTCGTCGTGCACCTGCAACAGCATGCGTGAGGCCAGCCCGGCCTCTTTGAGCGCCTTGTCG
>JBOHEL010000559.1:0-3258 GCA_050700995.1 Sciscionella sp.
GGCAGGAGCAGTCACAACAGGTGCCAGAGCTGGTGATGCAGCTGACCAGGGCAGGGTTTCTCATCCTGCTCTGGTTGTTCGTGTTGGCCGCGCTACGAATCGTCCGGTCCGACCTCTATGCCGCCTCCGGTCTTCGAGTGGCGATACCGGGGTTCCGTCGTGGTGCGCAGAAAAAGCCCAAGGGCAGCGGCAAATCGCCCAGGCAGATGGTAGTTACCCATGGGGCACTGGCAGGTACCCGTATCTCGCTGGATGGCAGGCCGATCCTGATCGGCCGGGCGGATGACTCAACATTGGTGCTGGACGATGACTACGCATCTACCAGACATGCCAAACTCTCCCTCCGGGGTAACGACTGGTACGTGGAGGATCTAGGCTCCACCAACGGCACATACCTCGACCGGGCAAAAGTCACGGCAGCCATCCGTGTTCCGCTCGGTGTCCCGATCCGCATCGGCAAAACGGTGATCGAGCTGCGCTCATGACGCTTGTCCTCCGCTACGTAGCCCGCAGCGACCGAGGCCTGGTTCGCTCCAACAACCAGGACTCCGTCTATGCGGGTCCTCGCCTGCTCGCCGTCGCAGACGGCATGGGCGGTCACGCCGCGGGCGAGGTCGCCAGCAAGGTCGTGATCGCCGCGCTCGCGCCACTGGATGACGACGAACCGGGCGACGATCTACTCGGCCAACTGCGGGACGCCGTCGACAACGGCAACGCGGCCATCTCCGAGCTGGTGGCGGATGACCCCGAGCTGGACGGGATGGGCACCACGCTCACCGCGATCCTGTTCTCCGGCAGCAGGCTGGGCCTGCTCAACATCGGGGACTCGCGGACATATCTCTTCCGAAGCGGCACCCTCACCCAGATCACGCACGATGACACCTTCGTGCAGTCGCTGATCGACGAGGGCAGGATCACCCCTGAGGAGGCCAGCAGCCATCCGCAGCGCTCGCTGCTGTTGCGCGCGCTGACCGGCCACGAGATTGAACCAAGCCTGACTGTGCGCGAGAGCAAGCCCGGCGACCGCTACCTGCTCTGTTCCGACGGGCTTTCCGGCGTGGTCAGCTACGAGACCTTGGTCGAGGCCGTCGCTATCCGGGACCCGCAACTGTGCGCCGACCGAATGATCGAGCTGGCACTCAAGGGCGGTGGTCCAGACAATGTCACCGTGATCATCGCGGACGTGGTCGACGTGGACTACGGCGAGGATGCCCCGATCGTCGGCGGCGCCGCAGGGGACGGCTCCGACCAACATCCCACCGCCGACTCCCCTGCCGCGCGAGCGCAGGCGATCACCGCACCACCACCGCAGCCGCAGCGGGTCGAACCGATGCTGGCACCGCCCGACCCGAGGATGCGGCGCCGCAAGCGAATGCGGTGGCTGGCAATCGTGATACTCGTGCTGGTCGTGCTGGCGGGCGCCGCGTTGGGTACCCGGTGGTGGGTGATGCAGCAGTACTACATCGGGGTGGACGGCGCGCAGGAAGTCGCGATCTTCCAGGGGGTACACGGCAGCATCCTCGGCGTCTCGCTGCACAGCCAGGTGCAGGGGTCCTGTGCCCCAGCCGACAACTCGTGCGAGCCTCGCGTGGTGACCGACTTCACCACGTCGGTGCAGGAGACCCTGCGACAGAGCATCACCGGTTTCTCCAGTGTCGCGGACGCCAGGCGCCGGATCGTCCAGCTCGAACTGCACTCGCTACTGCCTAAGTGCAACACAATCGGGAACCCGCAGGGCACGACCCCGCCCAGCGGGTCGAAGACCTCGGGACGCGCGACGCCCACCGGGTCGGTCCCGGTACCGCCGACCCCGACCGGCAACCCGGCGGACCCGACGACTGCCGAGCCGGGTATGAACTGCCGCGAGGCGCACTGATGGTGCACCCGTCCCCTGGTGGGATCGGCGCCAGTCAAGGGCAGGGCGCGGTCTCGCAGCCAGCCCGCGCTATGCCGACACGGCGCGGCACCGCCATGCTGCTGCTCATCTTCGCGGCCGGCCTTGTCACCCTCGCGCTGGTGCTGGTCGAGGCGAACCAGGAACAGACCCTGACGGTGCAGGTGGTCTACTACGGGCTGGCCTACCTGGCGCTGTTCGGCGCCGCACATGTCGCGGTCCGCCGCTGGGCGCCGTATGCGGACCCGCTGATCCTGCCGTGTGTGGCGCTGCTCAACGGACTCGGCCTGGTAATGATCCACCGCCTCGACCTGGCGAATGTGGAGCAGGCCGCCCGCAGTGGCAAGATCGCGACCACCAACGCGCCACACCAGGTGCTGTGGACGGCGATCGCGGTTGTGCTGTTCGCGGTAGTGCTGTGGCTGGTCAGGGACCACCGGGTACTGGCGCGTTACGGCTACACCTGCGGCCTTGTCGGGTTGGCAGCCTTGGTACTGCCCGGTCTGCTGCCTTACAGCATTTCCGGGGTCAACGGGGCGAAGGTCTGGTTGAAACTGGGCATCTTCTCGATCCAGCCAGGTGAGTTCGCGAAGATACTGCTGATCATCTTTTTCGCGTCGTTCCTGGTGGCCAAGCGTGACCTTTTCATGGCCGCGGGCCGAACCTTCCTCGGGCTGGACCTGCCGAGGATGCGTGATCTCGGCCCGCTGATCTTCGCGCTGGTGGCGGCGGTCGGTGTGCTGGCGCTGGAGAAGGACCTCGGCAACTCGCTGCTGATCTTCGGTGTGGTGCTGGTGCTGCTCTACGTGGCTACCGAGCGCGCAGCCTGGGTTGTGATCGGGCTGGTGCCCTTCATCGCCGCCTGCGTGGTGGCCTACAAGCTGTTCACGCATGTGCAGCAGCGGGTGAGCAACTGGATCGACCCGTTCACCCACTATTACGACGTCGGCGGCGGCTACCAGCTCGCGCAGTCGCTGTTCGGGCTCGGTACCGGCGGCATGTTCGGCACCGGCCTCGGCGCGGGACGCCCCGATATGGTGCCAGAGGCCAACACCGACTTCATTATCTCCGCTATCGGCGAGGAGCTCGGCTTCGTCGGCCTGGCCGCGGTGCTGGTGCTGTTCCTGCTGCTGACAATGCGGGGGCTGCGCAGTGCGCTCGCGGTGCGTGACACCTTCGGCAAGCTGCTCGGTGCCGGGTTGGCGTTCTCGATGGCGTGGCAGGTGTTCGTTGTCGTCGGCGGCGTCACCAAGCTGATCCCGGAGACCGGCCTCACCACGCCTTTCATGTCCTACGGCGGTTCGTCGCTGCTGGCCAACTACATCCTGGTCGCGCTGCTGCTGCGGATCTCCGACGCCGCGCGC
>JBOHEL010000560.1:0-3245 GCA_050700995.1 Sciscionella sp.
GTGAAGGAGGGTGGGTTCTCGAACCGTCCGCCCGAGCCGCTGGAGTCGGTAAGAAGACCGGCATTTTCGCGGGCGGGGTATACGGCATCGCCTGGCGCGTCAGGGATCGCGCCCCAGCGGCGTTCGACGTCCGGTCAGGGTTAGTGGCCGGGTCGGCGGCCGAGTTGTCCGGCCGATGTTCGGTTGGGTGATCCGGGTGGCGTGCGCGGTCAGGGCGAGGGCGCGTGATCACCGTTGATGGGTGGGTCGGGCCAGGACAGTTGGTCGTCCTCGAGGTCTGATTTCATCCGTTCGAGGGCCTGGCGCGCGTTGACTTGCTGTTCGCCGGCGGCGAGCAGTAGCAGCGACCATGCTTCCTCGAAGCAGGCGCCGCATCCGGTGAGGTGTGCACGTAGTTGTGGGGAGATGCGAGTGTCGCCTGCGAGGACGGTGTCGATGTAGCGGTCGATCTCATCGAAGCACTCGTCGCACGACATCCACGGTCCGCTGTTGGTGGTCAGTCGGCGGATCGTGTCCGGGGCGAGGTTCGTGTTTCGCCTGGTCATGAGATCACCTCCTCGGCGGGTCCGTGTTCGGTCAGGTAGCCGCGGCGGGCCAGGGCCGTCCGCAGCCGGGTTCGGGCGTCGTGCAGCGCCTTGTATAGGGCGTTGCGGTTGGTGCCGAGCCGTTCGGCGAGCACGTCGATGGGCACGTTCTCGACCAGCACCGCGATGATGATGGCGCGCTGGTGTGCGGTGAGCTCGTCGTCGATTGCGGCGGCCACGGCTTGGGCGAGGTCGCTGCCGAACGCGTGCTGCTCGGGTGTGGTGAGAGCCGAGACGGGTTCGCTCAGGGCGGCCAGGTCGATCTCGACGTGCTGCCAGGCCGCCCGGCGCAGCTCGACCGCGGCATGCAGGATGCCGAACTTGTATGCCCAGGTGGTGAACCTGCTGCGCCCCTCGAAGGTGTCCAGTCGTGCCAGCACCGCCATGCTCGCCTCGTCTGCCGCCGCCGCGACGGCGTGCTCGACACGGGCGGCACCGAGGCGCGTGTACACCCCGGGGGTGTGTGCCGCCTGGTGGCGGGCCGCGCGCAGCATCAGCGCGTGCAGTTCGCGCACCGCGTCCTCGTACACCGGTCCGTCGGCGCGGAGCCGGTACTGCAACTCGGCCCCACACACCGGCCCCGGGGTCGGGCCGACGGTCGCAATGTCGCTGGCGCCGTTCACGTTGCTCACGCTAGCCCTGCCTGCTCGGGGTCGGGGATGGTCGGCGTGAGGATACGCACCGCCAGTCGCGGGGAGCAGCCGCGGGCCACCAGGTCGAGCATCTCGTGCAGGTCGACGCCCGCGGCGGCCAGTGTGGTGGCCGATGCTCCGTCGAAACCCGCGTGCAGCAACTGTCCACGCCGCCAGGCAACCCAGTCCCGGCCGCGCCCGGCCGCAGGCATAACCGACGACGGCCGGCCACAGCGACAACCACGATTGCTCACGAGCACTTAGTGCGGCCCCGACGGGTGGGTCTTACCGACGAACTCGTACCGGCGCGGGACTTTCCCGCCCAGGGGTAAGACCACCGGCCCTTTCGACACGGACCTGCCGACACCGCCGTGCTAGGAGAAGGGGTTCGACCATGCATGCGCACACGTTCGCGACGCACCCGGCATCACCCGCGCGTGTCCGGCATCCGGTGCCGCCGCCGGCCACACGCCGACCGGGGCGCGGCGCGACGCTGTCCGTGGCGCGCTGGATCGCGATCACCGCGACGTTCGTCAACCTCGGCATCCATGTGGCGATGGCCCCCGACCACATCGGCGAGATGCTCTACATCGGGGTGTTGTTCGTGATCGGGTCGGCACTGCTCGGTGCCGTGATGATCGGCCTGTCCTCCGACCACGAAAGCATGCGCACCCCGGCGTGGGTCGGCGGCAGCATCGTGTGCGCGGTCGAGGCCCTGCTGTTCGTCGTCAGCCGCACCGCAGGTCTGCCGCTGGGCTACCACGAAGGGTGGACCGGTTCCATTGAGAACCTGCTCGGCCTGTGCTCGCTGTTCGTCGAGGTGTCGTTCATCGCTTGCGCGCTCATCTCACTCACCCGCGCGACCGCCCGCGACCAGGGCAGGCATCCGCTGGTCCGCTGGCTCCCCTGGCGCGACCGCACCGCGCCGCTGCGTTGAGACCGGCGTCCCGTGTGGCACCCACGAGCCGGCCGGCCAGCCGCAACGAACGGTCACGGCGGGGCAATCGGAAAACTGCCGAACTGACGAACTGACCTGCCGATGCAGGTAAGACCGCCCGTCTTCGAAGCACATACCTGCATGTGACGACCAGCGTCACCGGTGCCGCGGCGAGATCACGCGAGTGCCGCAGGGAAGCCGCCGCACATTCGGCGGCGCATCGCGAAAGGACATGTGCGCACATGGACACAGGACAACGACGGTGGCGAGCCGTCACGGCCCCGCTGGCAGTCGCGATGACGGTCGCGGCGACAGTGCTCCTCGGTTTCGGTACGGCCGGGCTCGCCACCGCAGCGACGCCGAACAGCATCCACGCCTACACGGCCGGACCCCAAGCGCCGGGCGTCAACGAGCAGGGGCAGCTCTATCTGGCGATGCGCAAGCTGATGGGCGACCACATGCACTGGACGTACGCGACGGTGGACGCGTTCTTCAACGAGCCGAAGGAACTGAACGGCAAGCTGACCCGGCTACTGGCCAACCAGACCGACATCGGCAACGCCATCAAGCCCTACTACGGCGATGCCGCGGGCGACGAGCTGAGCACGCTGTTGCACGCACACATCAACGGCTACGTGCCACTGCTCAAGGACGTCAAGGCCGGTGACAGCGCCGCGGCCACGAAGGACTTCAACAAGATTCTCGCCAACGGCGTGCAGATCGGGAAGTTCCTCGAAGCCGCCAACCCGAAGAACTGGCCCGCGCCGGCGGTGGAGAACATGTTCACCGTCCACAACAAGCAGACCGAGACGTACGCCCTGGACATCTTCAAGGGCAACTACAAGCAGTCGATCACCGACTTCGAGACCGCGCTAAACCACATGCTGTCGATGGCCGACACGCTCTCGGCCGGCATCATCGCGCAGTTCCCGAACAAGTTCGGCGCCCCGATGACAACGAAGCAACGGGATCTGTATCTGGCGATGCGCAAGCTGATGGGCGACCACATGCACTGGACGTACGCGACGGTGGACGCGTTCTTCAACGAGCCGAAGGAACTGAACGGCAAGCTGACCCGGCTACTGGCCAACC
>JBOHEL010000561.1:0-3244 GCA_050700995.1 Sciscionella sp.
ACGAGATGCTGACCGGGGTAACGGGCACCATGGCCTGGGGCTACGGGCACTACCTGGTGCTGGCCGCCATCGCGGCCGTCGGGGCGGGTATCGAAGTCGGAACCTCTTCCGCAACGGGCGAGACCGCCATCAACCACACCGCGAGCGCGCTGGCTCTCGGCGTGCCGGTCGCGGTGTACCTGCTGGTCATCTGGATACTGCGCCGGTTGGCGCGAGCCCCGCGACTGGCAGGCAGGCTGACACACCCGATCGGCGCCGTTTTCGTGGTACTCGTCGCGTGGACGCCGGTCGCGTTCCCCCTCACCGCGGCGGTGCTCGTGTGCTGCGTCGGAAGCACGCTAGCCATTGGTGGGACTACCGAGTCACCAACGGGGCATCCGGTGGGATCTGAGCGTCGAAATACCTGCTGAACTGGTAAGAGCCTGATATTTGTGGTCACAGCCAGGTCACGGCTGGCGGGGTGCCGCATGTTCACCCAACGCGACCGACGACATGTACTTATCGTGTAGGCGACATTCCCAGGGAGGAGATCACCATGCTCAAGGGTTTCAAGAACTTCCTGATGCGTGGAGACGTCATCGTCACTGCCATCGGCCTCATCATCGCGCTGGCGTTCAGCACGCTGGTCAAGGCGTTCACCGACAGCGTCATCACCCCGGCCATCGCTGCCGCGCAGGGCGGGAAGAGCCCAGGGCTGGGATGGCAACTCGGCCAGGCGGGGAACAAGGCGACCTTCCTGGACATCGGGACGTTCATCTCGGCCATCATCTACTTCATCATCTTCATGGCGGTGGTCTACTTCGCCATTGTCGTGCCTTACAAGTTCATCATGAAGCGGCGCGGCAAGACGGTGTTCGGTGAGCCGGATCCGGTCAAGACGTGCCCGGCGTGTCTGTCGGCGGACCTGCCGGAGGCAGCCAGCAAGTGCCTGCACTGCGGCACCGACCAGCCGCTGGCGGCGACCGGCTGAATCGGTATCGCTTCTCAGCTCGGCCAGTGCCTGGGTCTGTGTGTCGGTGCGGTCGCCCGGATACTTCAGCAGCGCCCACTTGGCGGTTTTCGGACACCGACCACGTCAGTCACAGCTTCAAGGCGCACGATGGAAGTTTGCCGAGCGACTGCCGGCACGGTAGTCGCTCGGTCGACTCGCAAGCTGGCGCGCCGACACCACGAACTGTCGCGACATTTCGACGGACTTGGCGCGCAGGTCAAGGCACTGGCATCACAACAACCCTCGGGTGAGCCGGACCCTCCCTGGGGCGCCGTCCGACTCACGGAGGAGCTCAGAATGGCTCGACGCGACATCGAATTCGGCGCCGAAGGCGTCACCCTACGCGGCTGGCTCTACACCCCAGAAGACGCTTCGGGCGCAGTGCCGACGATCGTCGTCGCGCATGGCTACTCGGCGGTCAAGGAGATGTACCTCGACAAGTTCGCGGAGACGTTCGCTGGGGCGGGCCTTGGCGCGCTGGTGTTCGACAACCGGAACTTCGGCGCGAGCGACGGCGAGCCACGCCAAGAGATCGATCCGTGGGCCCAGGTCCGCGACTATCGCCACGCCATCACCTACGCGACCATGCTGTCCGAGGTGGACAGCGACCGGATCGGCATCTGGGGCAGCAGCTACTCCGGTGGCCACTTCGACGCATACGTGCGGGGCTTCGACATCTCCAGCGGCCAAGCGTGCGACTGGTTCGTCGAGCACCTCGCGTCCTGATCTCACGCTGGGCGGCTGATCAAGGCCGACCGTCGCCGAAAGGATCTCACATGTTCCAACTCACCGCCTCCTACGCTCATCCAGAGAACCCGGACGCCTTCCTCGCGCACTATCGGGGCACGCACGCACCGCTCGCCCTCGGATTCCCGAAGGTCCGCGCCTTCGATTGGACGATCTGCGAAAGCGCCGATGGGTCGCGCCCACCGCACTTCTTGATCGCCGCTGTGCGCTGGGACTCCAAAGACGACGCGCTCGCCGCGCTCGCTTCACCAGCGGGCGAGGCGGCTGTGGCAGATCTGGCGAACTTCGCAGGCGCCGGGGTAGACATCGACCTCGGCGAGGTCAACGTCGAGCTCTGACCCCGACTTCCGATACCGCACACGGCCGCACCGCACAAGATCGGCCCCGTGTCCTGTAGGGGCAGGTCACGGGGCCGATCGGGCTGGTGTGGCGGGTCAAGGATTCGAACCTTGGAAGGCAATGCCGACGGATTTACAGTCCGCTCCCTTTGGCCGCTCGGGCAACCCGCCTTACGCGGCCACTTGTGCCGCGCGGGCAAAACCCTACAGAACCATCGATCCGCGACGCCACCCGGGGCACTGCCGGTAGGGTCGTCGACGTTGTTCCATACGCGGTGTCCCAGATGTGCTGCAAGCAGTGAGAGGTGCGAGTCCGGTGGCTGATCCTTCCTTCGACGTGGTGAGCAAGGTCGACCGACAGGAGGTCGACAACGCGCTGAACCAGGCGGCCAAGGAGCTCTCGACGCGGTTCGACTTCCGCGGCACCGGCGCGGAAGTCGTGTGGGCGGGAGACGAGGCGCTGACCATCTCCGCGGGTTCCGAGGAGCGCTGTCAGGCCGCGGTCGAGGTGTTCAAGGAAAAGCTGATCAAGCGCGGAATCTCGTTGAAGGCGTTCGAGGCCGACGAGCCCGCGGTGTCCGGCAAGATCTACACAGCCAAGGGCAAGATCATCCAGGGTATCGAGTCCGACAAGGCCAAGCAGATCGCCAAATACATCAGGGACGAGGCACCCAAGGGCGTACAGGCGCAGACCCAGGGTGACCAACTCAGGGTGTCCGGCAAGAAGAAGGACCACCTGCAAGCGGTGATCTCACTGCTGAAAGGCAAGGACTTCGGCATCGCACTGCAGTTCACCAACTACCGATGAATGGGATAGGCCGGGGACCGCTCAGTACTGCCTGATATCGGCCGCGACGCGTTGGATCAGGGACACGGCATCCGCGCCGCAGAGCGCGGCGTCGTGTAGCTGGGTGAACGCTGCTTCGTATGCTGTGATCTGCTCGGGGTCGAACAGCAGGTGCTCGCCCTGCAACGACTCCGCGATGGCCATCTGGGTGTCGTAGAGCTTGAACATGCCCAATGGGTACACGGGAAGCGCCGAGGCGAACGGCACCACGGCCAGATCCACTGTGACCAGTCCGGCGAGCGCGACCAAGCGATCCAGCTGAGCGACGAGCGTGTCGACTGAGCCGAACCGGGTCCGAAGCGCGGCCTCACCGAGCACGAA
>JBOHEL010000562.1:0-3243 GCA_050700995.1 Sciscionella sp.
CGACCGCGGCATCAGGGTTGACGGCCCGCACGTGCGGGCACCGGCGGCGCTGGCAGGTATGGACGTGCCGTGCGCGGCGGGTGCGGGTGCCCGCCGGTATTCCGAGGTACTGGGACTCCCGCAGGCCCGACCTGACTACCCGGCGCCGGAAGGCCTGGTGGCGGTGGCCGCGCCGGAGTTGCTCGCGGGCGCGGAGCCCGGCCCGCTGACGCCGCTTTATCTGCGCCGCCCGGACGCCGCGTTGCCCGGCGCGCGGAAGCGGGTGCTGCCCGCATGATCGTGACCTTGGACGCACTGCGCCGCGAGGATTTGGCGCGTTGCGCGGAGCTGGAGGCCGAGCTGTTCGCGGGCGACGATCCGTGGAGCGAGCCGATGCTGGCCACCGAGCTGAATGCCGGCTATCACTACGTGGCCGCGCGCACCGAGCGCGACGGCCTGATCGGGTACGCGGGGCTTGCCGTCATCGGCAGCAAGCCCAACGCCGAGGCCGAGGTGCATACCATCGGCGTCGACCGGACCCTGCAGGGCGGTGGTGTCGGTACCTTGCTGCTGCGTGCGCTGCTTGAGCGGGCCGACGCCGAATCCGCGCCGGTGTACCTGGAGGTACGTACGGACAATGTGCCTGCGATCCAGCTTTACCTTGCGCACGGATTCACCAAGATCGGGTTGCGCAGGAAGTACTATCAGCAGTCGGGCGCGGACGCTTACACGATGGGGCGGGCCGCAAAGGGGGTACAGCTGTGAGCAAGCTGGTTCTCGGTATCGAGAGTTCCTGCGACGAGACGGGCGTCGGCATCGTGCGCCTGCGGGATGACGGCACGCTGGAGTTGCTGGCCGACGAGGTGGCATCCAGCGTTGAGCTGCACGCGCGTTTCGGTGGCGTGGTGCCGGAGGTGGCCAGCCGCGCGCACCTGGAGGCCATGGTGCCGACGATGCGGCGCGCGCTGACCTGCAGCGGGATCGCGCTGCCCGACGTCGATGCTTTCGCGGTGACCTGCGGCCCCGGCCTCGCGGGCGCGTTGATGGTCGGGGTGTCCGCGGCGAAGGCCTACGCCGCCGTTCTCGGCAAGCCGCTCTACGGCGTGAACCATCTCGCGGGCCACGTCGCTGCCGACACCGTGGCGCACGGCCCGCTGCCGACGCCGTGCCTCGCATTGCTGGTCTCCGGGGGGCACACACAGTTGCTGCTGGTGGAGGATCCGGCAGGCAAGATCACCGAGATCGGTTCCACCGTCGACGATGCCGCGGGCGAGGCTTACGACAAGGTCGCAAGGGTGCTCGGACTGCCTTACCCTGGCGGCCCGCCGATCGACAGGCTGGCGAGGCAGGGCAACCCGAGTGCGATCGCGTTTCCGCGCGGTATGACCGGGCCGAGAGACGCCCGGCACGATTTCTCTTTCTCCGGGCTGAAGACCGCGGTCGCGCGGTGGGTGGAGCGCGCGGAGCGCGACTGTCGCCCCGTCCCCATCGCCGATGTCGCGGCCTCGTTCCAGGAGGCTGTCGCCGACGTGCTGACCATGAAGGCGATCCGCGCCGCGCGGGATCTGGGGGTGGGCACGCTGGTGATCTCCGGCGGGGTGGCGGCGAACTCGCGGCTATCGGGCTTGGCGGCGCAGCGGTGTGCCGCCGCCGGTGTCGAGTTGCGGGTGCCCCGTCCACGGCTGTGCACCGACAACGGCGTGATGATCGCCGCGGTCGGCGCCCACCTCCTCGCCGCGCGCGTGGAGCCCTCCGCGCTGGACCTTTCCGCCGATCCCGCCCTTGACGTGTCCACCGTCAGCGTCTGACCCAGCGCCATTCACCGGCGCCAGCGCCGAGCGCGAGCGCCGAGCGCGACGAGGTGGCGGCGCACAGTGGGCATGAGGCGACGGATTCCCCCGTTAGGCGACCCCCGTTGCGCGGCTAGCACTCGCATGGTTAGAGTGCTAGTTGCACGGCACCGGAACCGCCCCGACTCCCGCGACGGCGGGGTGGCAGGAGCCGTCCGCGAGGCAGTGGGTGAGCAGACACCGTAAGGTGAGTGCCCATTCACAGCTGAGCACAGTCAACTGGTACCTGCCAACGCTTTCGACGACCGTGGAGGTCTGCAGCGGTGAGCGTGAACATTAAACCGCTCGAGGACAAGATTGTTGTCCAGACGAGCGAGGCCGAGGAGACGACGGCCTCCGGCCTCGTCATCCCTGACACAGCCAAGGAAAAGCCCCAGGAGGGCAAGGTTCTGGCCGTAGGCCCGGGCCGGGTCGACGACAAGGGCACCCGCATCCCTGTGGATGTCAAGGAAGGTGATGTCGTCATTTACTCCAAGTACGGCGGCACCGAGGTTAAGTACAACGGCGAGGAGTACTTGATCCTCTCCGCCCGTGACGTGCTGGCCGTCGTCAACTGACGCACCGGTTCGAGCATTACGGCAGGCGCCCCGGTGCCCCATTCCGGGGCACCGGGGTGTTTGCCGTAACTGGACTTTGCGAGAGAATCCGGAGAAAGGCACAGGATGCCCAAGCAGATCAGTTTCGACGAGAATGCCCGCAGGGCACTCGAACGCGGCATCAACCAGCTGGCCGACGCCGTCAAGGTGACGCTCGGCCCGCGCGGTCGCTATGTCGTGCTCGACAAGAAGTTCGGTGGCCCTACGGTTACCAACGACGGCGTGACCATCGCGCGTGAGATCGAGCTGTCCGACCCGTTCGAGAACCTCGGCGCACAGTTGGCGAAGAACGTCGCGACCAAGACCAACGACGTAGCCGGTGACGGCACCACGACGGCCACCGTGCTGGCGCAGGCGCTGGTCGCCCGCGGCCTGCGCAACGTGGCTGCGGGTGCCAACCCCGCCGCGCTCGGCAAGGGGATCCAGGCGGCCGCCGACGCGGTCGTTGAGGAGCTCAAGTCCAAGGCGACACCTGTCAAGGGCCGCGACAACATCGCGCAGGTCGGCACCGTCGCGTCGCGTGACGCTTCGGTCGGCGCCCTGCTCGGCGAGGCCATCGAGCGGGTTGGCGAGGACGGTGTGATCACCGTCGAGGAGTCTTCCACGCTGGCTACCGAGCTGGACGTCACCGAAGGCGTGCAGTTCGACAAGGGCTACCTCTCGGCCTACTTCGCCACCGATCAGGAGGCGCAGGAAACCGTTTACGAGGACGTCTACGTGTTGCTGCACCGGGAGAAGATCTCGGCGCTGAACGACCTGCTCCCGTTGCTGGAGAAGGTGGCGCAGGACGGCAAGCCGCTGCTGATCATCGCCGAGGA
>JBOHEL010000563.1:0-3241 GCA_050700995.1 Sciscionella sp.
CCACGGTGCGGATGGCCGCCGACGTGCTGCACGCCTCCCGCGAGCAGTTCCCCGCGGGCCTCTCGCGATCCACCGAGTTGCTGGTCGACGAGCTGGACCGGTTCGAGGCGCTGCTCGGTGATCTGTTGGAGATCAGCAGGCTGGACGCCGGCGTCGAGGAGTTGGCGGTGGAGACGATGGATATCTCCGCGATCGCCCGCAATGCGGTGGAATTGGTGCGTGGCTTGAGCGAGGCGACCAACACCGAGATCGTGATAGAACTTCCGCAGGGCGATATCTGTGCGGAGGTAGATGCTCGGCGCGTGGAGCGGATCCTGCGCAACCTGTTGGCCAACGCGATCGATCACGGTGAGAGCCGTCCGGTCCGGCTGATCGTGGCCGCTGACGATGATGCCGTCGCCGTTGGTGTGCGCGACTACGGGATAGGGCTGCGGCCCGGTGAGGGGGACCTGGTGTTCAACCGGTTCTGGCGGGCCGACCCCTCCCGCAACCGCCGCACCGGAGGCACCGGTCTTGGGCTGGCGATCAGCGTCGAGGACGCTCGCCTGCACGGCGGTACGTTGCAGGCGTGGGGAAAGCCGGGGGAGGGCTCCTGCTTCCTGCTTACGCTTCCGCGGCGGCAGGGCACCGAGATCACCACCAGCCCGCTGCCGCTGCCGCCTCCCGAGCCGACCGACGGCACGCCAGCTCTGGTGTGGCCCGCGGAGCCCGAGCGTGCGGTAACGGCGCTCGCCGACGACGATCCGGAGCGTGAGCTGACCTGGCAGCCCGCCGATCCGCAGCAGGAGGTTTCCTCGGTGGTCGTGACGGGCAACGAGCCGGGAGCCGGAGCGGAGCGGAAGTGACGCGGATGAATAGACGATCGCGCCTGCGGCTGCTCGCTGCGGTGTGCGGCGTCGCCGCACTGGGCCTCGCCGGGTGCGCGACCGTGCCGAATGTCAGCCAGCCGAGGGTGGTGCCCGCTGCGCAAGGTGGCAACCAGAGTTCGCAGACCAGCGGGCCGGCGAAGGACGCGGACCCGTGGAGCCTGGTGCGGTCTTTCGTGCAGGCGAGCGCGGACCCGCATGGTGATCACGCGGCGGCCAAGGCTTACCTGACCGCTGCCGCCGCGCAGCACTGGAATCCCAACAAGAGCGTCACGGTGATCTCAGATCCGTTCGATACCGTGCCGGGGCCGAGTCCTAAGGACGACCCGTCGACACGCACGGTGATCCTGCGCGGTCACGGTATCGGCAAGCTCGCCGCGGACAGCGGTTTTCGACCGGATGCCACCGACGTCGAGCAGCAGGTGCACCTGCGCAAGCAGCCCAACGGCCAGTGGCGCATTGTGGACCCTCCACCAGGCGTGATGATCACGCTGCCGGACTTCCTGCGGCATTACCACCAGGTTCGGATCTATTTCTATGACCAGCGGCTCGGCATCCCGGTTCCCGACCTGCGCTACGCGCCGGTTGGACCAACGGATCAGGTCGCGGGTGAGGTGATCGACCTGCTGCTGTCAGGGCCTTCGCAGTCGCTTGACGGCGCGGTGCGCAGCGCGATCCCACCGACCGCTGTCAACAAGAGCAGTGTCAGCCAGTCGGGCGATGGTGCACTGCTGGTGAACCTGGCCCAGCTGGGCAACCAGGGCACGGACGCGAAGAAACGGATCGCCGCGCAGCTGGTGCTCTCACTGCAGAGCGTCACCAACAATGTGATCCGGGTGCAGGCCGATGGGGAGCCGCTGTTCCCGGACCATCCGGACTGGCGGGCGAACGATGTGCCGTCCTACGACTCCACCATCGTGCCGCAGCCCGACCAGCCAGGTCTGGTGGCCACGGATGGGAAGCTGGTGTCGTTGACCGACGGTAAGCCGATACCTGGCACTGCGGGCAGCGGCGAGGACAAGGTGGTCACCGCGGGTCAGTCCATCGACGGCACCCGGCTGGCCGTGGTGTCTCGCACCGCGACGGGCGAGGAACTGCGAGTAGGTCGTTATGGGCAGGCCGAGCTGCCGGTTGGCCTGTCCGCTGGCACGTTCACAAGGCCGACCTGGGGCCCCGGCAACGCGGCCTCCGGCTACGAGGCGTGGACCGTTGCGGACGGGCAGAAGGTGTATCGCGTGGTCGACGGCGCGGGCTGGCACGCGTTGCCGGTTGATGCCTCGGCGTTGACCGCGATCGGGCCGATCACCGATCTGCGGCTCTCTCGTGATGGGGTCAGGGTGGCCGCGGTGATCGGAGGGCGCTTGGTAGTCGCTTCGGTGCTGCGCCAGGACGGCAAAGTAGTGATCGCCGACCCGCAAGTGCTGCAAGGCGGGCTGCTGACCAGTGTTGTCGGTGTCGGCTGGCAGGATCAGACCACGATTGTGGCGGCGACCGCGAGTAGTTCCACACCAGTGGTGAAGGTACCGGTGGACGGCCTGCAGGTTGACCGTTACGACACCGCGAACCTGACGCCGCCGCTTGTCGCTATCACAGCGGCACCCGGCAGGCAGGTCGTTGTGGTGGATTCGGACGGGTTGTGGACGGCGCTGGACGTCGGCGAGATCTGGCGGCCCAATCCCTTCAACCCGGGCCCAGGCGCGATCCCGATCTATCCCGGCTGATCCGCTGGCCGCGCGACGCTTCGTGGCGCGATACGCCAGCAAGCCGGAACTGTCGGTGGGTTGCTGCAGGCTCGTCGCTGTGGATACTCCGCTGGCCACCGTGCTCGATCTGGTCTTGCCCGCGCGCTGCGCCGGGTGCGGCATGCTCGGCGCAGCGTGGTGCGCCCGTTGCCGCGTGCCCTTCGCTCGGCCGTCGTCGGTCCACCGCAGCGCACTGCGGAACGGGCCACCGACGTATGCGCTCGCGGATTACGCCGACGCCGCCCGAGCGGTGGTGCTCGCTTACAAGGAGCGTGGCAGGCGTGATCTCGCGCGCCCGCTCGGCCTGTCACTGGCGGCGGTATTGCCCACATTGCCCGGCGCAGGTGTCACCGTCGGTGACACCTGGTGGCTGGTTCCCGCGCCGTCCCGGCGCCGAGCCGCGCGGGGGCGAGGCGGGTCACACATGCTGCGCCTGGCCAGGCACTGCGCCGTTGGCCTTGCGGCAGGCGGCAGGCCCGCCGCGGTGGCGCCTGCCCTGCGGATGGCCGCGGGGGTGCGCGACTCAGCCGGGCTGTCGGCCGAGGCGCGGCTGCGCAACCTCGCAGGCCGGATCCGGCCCGATCCTGGTGGGTTACCGCCGCGCGGGAGCCGGGTGGTGCTGCTCGACGACGT
>JBOHEL010000564.1:0-3240 GCA_050700995.1 Sciscionella sp.
GGCCCGTACGCTCGTCCCGGCGACCTGCCGAGCGAACTGCACGAGGTGATCGGACAATGACGCGATCCGCTGACGACCCTATCCGGGTCGGGGTGCTCGGCGCCCGCGGCAGGGTAGGAGCGGAGGTGTGCCGAGCGGTGGAAGCCGCCGCGGATTTGGACCTTGTCGCGATGGTGGACGCCGGGGACCGGCAGTTCGCGATCGTGGACGCCGGAGCCGAGGTGGTGGTCGACTTCACTCATCCCGATGTGGTGATGGACAACCTGCGCTTCTGTGTGGATCAGGGCATCCATGCCGTGATAGGCACAACCGGCTTCGACCGCGAGCGGCTGGACACGGTGCGGCAGTGGCTGCGGTCGAAGCCCGAGGTCGGGGTGCTCATCGCGCCCAACTTCGCCATCGGGGCGGTGCTGTCGATGCATTTCGCCCAGGTCGCCGCAAAATATTACGACTCTGCTGAGGTCATCGAGCTGCATCATCCGAAGAAGGCGGATGCTCCTTCCGGCACCGCGGCTCGAACCGCGGAGCTGATCGGCGCCGCACGTACGGCGGCGGGTATGGCGGCAGCGCCCGATGCCACCACGCGGGAACGTGATGGTGCCAGGGGAACCGAGATCGACGGCGTGCGAGTGCATGCGGTGCGGCTGGCCGGGCTGGTGGCCCACCAGGAGGTGCTGTTTGGCACCGAGGGCGAGACGTTGACGATCCGGCACGACTCGCTGCACCGTTCCTCTTTCATCCCGGGTGTGCTGCTCGCGGTGCGTTCCGTGCAGTCGCGTACCGGGCTCACCGTCGGGCTGGAAAGCCTGCTTGACCTGTGATGAAGGCCCGCACCACAGCACTGATACTCACCGCCGTCGTAGTGGTGTACTGCGTGTTGCTCGGGCAGAAGGCCGTGTTGTTGATAGGCACCGGTCAGGTCGTCGGTGTCGCGCTGGGCCTTGGTGTACTGCTACTTCCGTTGCTGGGGTTGTGGATCGCCGCGGTAAACCTGCGCTTCGGCGCGAGGGTGGAGAAGCTGGGGCGGTCGCTCGCCGCGCAAGGACGGTTGCCGGACGCTTCCGAGTTGCCTCGGCGCCCGTCGGGGCGGGTCGACAGGGGCGCCGCGGACGAATGGTTCCTCCAGCGTCGCGCCGAGGTGGAGGCCGAACCGGAAGACTGGGGAGCCTGGTACCGGCTGGCATACGGCTACGACCTCGCCGGTGACCGTGGTCGCGCCAGGGAGTCGATGCGGCACGCGCTGCAGCTCGCCGAGCGCCCCCCCGAAATCACTGCTCGCTGACGCACCACTTGACATTTCACCCTGAGAGCGCCTCGGGGAAGCAGCGGGCTCCCTACCTTTGATCGGCGGCTGCGGCGGAGGTGTCAGGGCTCGGTCAGGTGGAGGTTGAGGTCGCCGGTGAGACGGAGTTCACGCAGTGGGCGGCCAGCGGCGTCGAGGGTGCGTACCGTGCCGTCGGCTGCCCAGCCCGCGTTGCCATAGAACGACAATGATGCCACGTCGGCTTCCACGATCCAGGTGATGCCGCGGTTGGCGCCGAACGCCCGCAGTGCCACTGCCGCCGCGACCAGCAGCCGTCCGCCGTGCCCCCGCCTGCCCCATCGCGGCTCTACCAGCAAGGTGCCGATCATGCCAGTGGTCGCTGCGTCCGCCGCACTCGTGCCGTCCGCGCCAGCGGTCTCCTCAAGGGGGGCAAGCCCCGCGACGCCGAAGCCGACTGTCGCCTGCCCTTCAGTGGCCACGTGCACCGACGTTCCGGGATCGGCCAACGCCTCCCGCCAGGCCTTGTCGTTGTCGTCCACCTGGCGCAGCGCCTCGGCGGGAAGCAACTCGGCGTACGCGAGCCGCCAGGTGTCCCGCTGGATTCTCGCGATCTCAGGAACGTCACCCGCCTGCGCGGGGCGCACCGCTACCTCAGCCACACCTGCGACGGTAGTCGCCGCGTGGAAGTGTCGGTGCGGGCTGGCAGCATGAGCGGCGTGGCTGAACTACCGACACTGACCGCGGCCGCGGCCCGGCGCGCTGTGCTCGCGGCGCAGGGCTTCACCGATTCGCGGCCCGCCGCCGCTGCGACCCGTCGCCACCTGAACCGGGTGCTGGAGCGGGTCCAGCTCATCCAGCTCGACTCGGTGAACGTGGCGGTCCGTGCGCACTACATGCCGCTGTTCTCCCGGCTCGGCCCTTACGATACGGCGTTACTCGACGAGGCAGCCTGGTCGCACAGCAACAGGCGACCGCGCCTGCTGGTCGAGTACTGGGCGCATGAGGCGAGCCTGCTCCCGATCGGGGACTGGCCGCTGCTGCGATGGCGGATGCGTGACTTGGGTGCCAAGGTGCGCCGACACTACGGCACGGCGATCGAGCGTCACCCCGGTCTGGTGGACGAGGTGCTCGCCGCGGTCAAGGATCTCGGTCCGCTCGGCGCCGGCACACTGGAGCGTGAGCTTGGCACGCCCGGTCGGCAGGGCGAGGGAGCCTGGTGGAACCGTTCGGCCACCAAGATGGTGTGCGAGGCGCTGTTCGCCAGCGGTGAGCTGACCACGGCGGCCCGGCCCGGCTTCCAGCGGCTCTACGACCTGCCGGAGCGGGTGTTGCCGCCCGAGATATTGGCCGAGCCGGAGCCGGCGCGGTCTGCTGCCGTTCGCGCGCTCGTCGAGCGTTCGGCCCGCGCGCTCGGGGTTGCGGCCGAGCGCGACCTGCGTGACTACTACCGCCTCGGGCCCGAGGATGGCAGGCGAGCCGTGGCGGAGCTGACCGAGGCGGGGGTGCTACGGCAGGTGGCTGTGCACGGCTGGCGGCGTCCTGCCTACCGCCACGTCGACGCGCGACTGCCGAGAAGGGTGTCCGCTCGTGCCCTGCTCTGCCCCTTCGATCCACTTGTCTGGGAGCGTGAGCGCACCCAGCGTCTGTTCGGGTTTCGCTATCGCATCGAGATTTACGTGCCCGAGCACAAGCGGGTTCACGGGTACTATGTGTTCCCGTTTCTGCTGGATGACGCGCTGGTGGCTCGGGTGGACCTGAAAGCGGACCGGGCCTGCGGCGTGCTGCGCGTGCGGGGAGCGTTCGGCGAGCCAGGCATCGACGCAGTTCGGGTGGTTGGAGAGCTCGGCGAGGAGTTGCACGCGATGGCGCGGTGGCTGGAGCTGGAGGGCGTGGCGGTGGAGGAGCGCGGCGACCTCGCCGCCGCGCTCCGGCGCTCCTGCCGGTGAGCGCGGCACCCGCCGCCCACCCCCCAGCGG
>JBOHEL010000565.1:0-3230 GCA_050700995.1 Sciscionella sp.
TGGGCAGGCCGCCGACCGTGCGGCGGAGCTAGCACCCGAGCCGGCTGTGGGGGGCCGCAATCCCCACCATCCGGCTGCCCACAGCGGCGGCCTGTTCGGGCTCGCCCTCGGCGCGCTCGGTATCGTTTTCGGTGACATCGGGACCAGCCCGCTTTATGCGGTGCAGATGGTGTTCTCGATCGACAACCACGCGGTCGGCCCGGCGCCGGGCGACGTGTACGGGGTCGTCTCGCTGATCTTTTGGTCGGTCACGCTGATCGTGACGGTCAAGTACGTGTCGTTCATCCTGCGGGCTGACAACGACGGTGAGGGCGGCGTCATGGCGCTCGCCGCGCTGGTCCGCGGCGTGTCCGGTTCGTCGGCCCGGCTGGCCTCGATCGCGCTGGCCCTTGGTGTGCTGGGCGCGTCGCTGTTCTACGGCGACTCGCTGATCACGCCGGCCATCTCGGTGCTCTCGGCGGTGGAGGGCCTGGAGGTCGCCCGGCCCGAGCTCGCTGAGGCGGTACTGCCGATCGGGATCGCGATCCTGACGCTGCTGTTCGTGGTGCAGCGCTGGGGAACCCACCAGGTCGGGCGGCTGTTCGGGCCGGTGATGGTGCTGTGGTTCGCCACGCTCGCCGTCCTGGGTGTGCCGCACATCGCCGCGCGCCCCAGCGTGCTGCTCGGGTTGTCGCCGACCTACGCCGTGTCGTTCTTCGCCGTCCACCCGGTGACCGCGTTTTTGGCGATGGGCGCGGTGGTGCTGGCGATCACCGGCGCCGAGGCCCTCTACGCCGACGTGGGCCACTTCGGGCGGCGCCCGATCCGGGTAGCGTGGTTCGTCCTGGTCTTCCCCGCGCTGACACTGAACTACCTGGGGCAGGCGGCGCTGATCCTGACCGACCCCCACGCCGTCGACAACCCCTTCTACCGGCTCGCCCCGGGCTGGGCGCAGCTGCCGCTGGTGGTGCTGGCCACCTGCGCCACGGTGATCGCCTCGCAGGCGGTGATCTCCGGGGCGTTCTCGGTGTCGCGCCAGGCCGTCCGGCTCGGGTACCTGCCGCCCCTGACCGTCCGGCACACCTCCACCCAGGAGAGCGGCCAGATCTACGTGCCGGCGGTGAACTGGCTGCTGTTCGGCGGCGTACTCGTGCTGATGGTGGTCTTCCGCTCCTCGGACCGCCTGGCCACCGCCTACGGGCTGGCGGTCACCGGGACCCTGCTGCTGACCACCACGCTGTTCCTCATCTACGCCACGAACGCGTGGCACTGGGCGCGGTGGAAGCTGGTGCTGGTCGCCGTCATGTTTGGCGGCGTCGAGCTGACCTTCCTCGCCGCCAACCTGACCAAGATCGTCCACGGTGGCTGGCTGCCGCTGCTCGTCGCCACGGTGGTCGCCACGGTGATGACCACCTGGCAGCGGGGCCGCCGGATCGTGACTGCCCGCCGCGTCGAGGTGGAGGGGCCACTTCCGGACTTCGTGGAGAAGCTGAACGCCGAGGGCATCCCCCGGGTGCCCGGCACCGCCGTGTTCCCCCACCCCACCAAGGAGACCGCGCCACTCGCGCTGCGGGCCAACGTCGAGTTCAATCACGTGCTGCACGAGCGGGTCGTGATCGTGAGCGTGCAGTGGGAGAACATCCCCCACGTCCCACCGGGCGATCGGGTGACCATCGACCAGCTCGGCCACACCGCGGACGGCATCGTGCACCTGCTCGCTCGGCTCGGCTTCCAGGACGACCAGCACATCCCCGACCTGCTGCGTGACTCCCGCGGCCTATGCGAAGAACTCGAATTCGACGCCGACACCGAGTCGTATTTCCTGTCCCACATCATCATCGAACGCGGCCCCCAGCCGGGCATGACCACTTGGCGCAAGCGACTGTTCATCGCCCTCGCCCACAACGCGGCCACCCCGGCCACCTACTTCAAACTGCCCCTCGACCGCACGGTTGTGATGGGCTCGCGCATCGAACTCTGATCGAGCTGTCACGGCTATCTCGTGCCGAGCGTCACCACGTGACCAGCAGCGGAGCGGCCCGGCCAGGCCCCAACCGGACACCTGTCTCAGCCGGCACGTCGACGTATACGTAGTCGTGCAGTGCTTGTCTGCGCCGCTGACACCAGGCGGCCGGCCGCCCACGATGGTGGCACTGTCTGACTCTCACCGCTGTTCCGACAGGCATCATCCACCCAGTGCCGTTTGCCGATCCCCATCCGGACCCACCTCGCCCGTCGGATCTGGCGTCGAAGCATCGGTTCGGAGGAGTCGGGTGGTGGGGTGAGACTGGGCGACCTGGTGCTCGACCTCGACCCGCTCGACGCGGTGCCGACCCGCCCGGAGCTGGAACCTTGTGCCCTGTCCCCGGCAGGCCCCGCCGCCTGACCGGCAGCTCCGGGCGGCCCTCCGCCATCGATCGTGACCCCTTCAACCCGGCTGACGACGACCGGGGCGTCATCCGTCCCGTCTGAGCATGGACGTGATCGCGGTCGGGTTAGTGCGGCTCCTCGTGAAGACGATCATGGCAGGCGCGTTCAGCACGCAAGCGCTCACTGCCGTGAGCGACTACGGATTCATGGATAGTTTAATGGACCAAAGATCCATCCAAAGCAGCCGATCTGATCTTAGATCACGGCATCACTGCTGCTCAGAAGGGTGTAGACGATGCGCGCCCGAAGAGATTCGAACTCCCAACCTTCTGATCCGTAGTGCGAAGTTCACCGAATAGGAGTAGCACTGCCTGGCATTTTGCGTGCTCGAGTTACCTTGCTGTGGACGCCAGTGGCACCCGAATACTGGAGTTAATGGACAGTCCAATGGACAAGGTCCGCGCTGAGGTGGATTGGTACACAGCGCTTAGCGTTCTGGTCGCCAGACCCATAGTGAGAGGCCACTGCCAAGCAGGGTGACGCTCCGCGGACCGGGCCCGAGGTCTTCTCGATGGTATTCGAGCGCTTGCCAGTAGCGGATGATGAGGTCGAGTTGTTGATGAGAGCTCATGTCTTTCTTTCCGCCGAGCCAGACTGTGCTCAGGCCGGCTTCGCTGAAGACGCGCACTTCCAGCGAGCGGGTATGAATGCGGCGGTCCCGTCGGATTGCCACCCAGCCGCGTTCGGCCACGACCGGCATCCATCTGACGTCGATGGTTCCCAGCGGAATCTCTGGCAGCTCGGGATGACCGACGTAGATGACGTCGTCGCGGATGCGCACCAGCAGCTTGCCCAGACCCAGGCGCTTTCATCCACGAACC
>JBOHEL010000566.1:0-3230 GCA_050700995.1 Sciscionella sp.
ATGACCCATCACGTTGACCGCCCACGAGTCGGCCCAGGCCTCGGGCGCCGCATAAAGTCCGGTTCCTGCCGCGATGCCCGCATTCGAGCAGGCAATCTCGATCGGCCCGAACTCGCGATCCGCCACCGCGACCAGCTCGTCGATGTCCTCGCGCTCGGACACGTCGGCGCGCACCCCGATCGCAGGCACGCCCTGCTCCGTCAGCTCGGTGGCAAGCCTGCGCGCGGCATCTCCGTCGAGGTCGGAGACCACGACGCCACGCGGGCACTCTACCGCGAACCGCAATGCCATCGCAGCGCCGATGCCACGACCGGCACCCGTGATGAGCACGGACCTGCCTCGTATTTTCACGTACCCTCCGGGTCGAGGTCGACCGTCGTAACGATGCGATGTGTTTTCGCCGATATCCGGACACCAGCAGGCGCGCTGGACGGTATGCCAGCGCCCGATTGACAGTCAAGCCGCACTTGTTAAGTTGACACACCTCACCACCTGCCGCTGCCCGTTTTTATCCAACCTGAGCGTTATACGCTTCAGGGCTATTCATCTCAGCGGACTTGAGCAGGTCGGGAGGCTTGCCATGCTCGAGCCGCCCCGTGGCCTGTCCATGGTTCGGCGGGTGGCCTCATCGTCGTAGCGGTGAGGGCGGGGTCTTCTTCGGTTGAGGGTCGGCGACCAGGTCGCGGTAGCGCACTGGTGCGTGAGCGAGGGCTGGTTCGAGTACGCGGTAGAAGACCATGCCTCGGCTGCGCGATTGGCGTCGGTTGAAGCGGAAGGCGAACTCGTCGAGGTGGGCATCAGGGCATGCCTAGCTCGCGAGGCGTGCGGCCAGATCCGCGGGCTCGAGCCGAGCGGGCCGGGTCGCCTCGATAAATGAAACCAGCACATCGGTGAACCGCCCCGGCGCGGCACAGTGCGGAAAGTGGCCCGCACCGGCGAATACCTCGAACCGGCTATCGGCGATCAGCGAGGCAGCGCGACGGCCGTGGCCTATCGGAATCAACCGGTCACGATCACCCCACACCACCAGCGTCGGCACGCCCTCGGCGAGGTAGAGCCGGTCCGTGGCGCTGACACTCTGGCCACGGACACTCACCACGCTGCGAGCGGTGCGCAGGAAAGCCCGCCGCCGTGCGGTGTCGGCCAGCGAGTTGAAGTGGTGCAGGTACTCACGCTGCTCGGCGGAGAACGGCCTGCCGAGCAATCCGGCGAGCTTGCCAAGCCCCGCGCCGACAGCCGCCGTAAGCGGATTCGCGAGCAGCGGCAGCACCACTGCTGCGCCCGGCAAAGCGGTGGCGCGCAGTACCGGGTTCACAGCCCTGCCGAGACCACCACTGTCCACCAACGCCAACCGCCCGCACATCTCGGGAAACTGGTAGGCGAACTGCAGCGCGACGCCACCGCCGAGAGAGTGCCCGACCACGCTGACGTGGTGATGCCCCAGCAAGATCAGCAGGTCGCGAAGCCCGTTCGCGAGGGCGCCGAGGGATTGGTCACCGCTCGGGGCTTCCGAGTCACCATGGCCGATCAGGTCAGCCGCGATAACTCGGCGGGGAAACCGGCGAGCTGCCAGTTCCTCCAGCACCGCTGACCAGGTGTGCTTACTACCCGCAATACCGTGCAACAGCACCACAGGGTCGTCATCGGCGGGCGCGGGCACCACTGCGGCAGGCCGGTATTCGGCGAAGCTGACGCGATGGCCGTGCAGCGCCACCTGACGGTCGCTCTCGATCATGTTCCCATCCTTGACGGCACCGCTCGAACCTACCCTCGCACCGTGACCGCGTCGACCTGGCCACAATCTTGTGACGTTGTGACAACCAAGTCATAGCTATCAAACACAGAACCGCACCTCGGTGACAATGCCACACGACCGCCAGAATAGACGAGCTACAACTGAGCGATGATGCAAAAATGGCCCTGATCCGCACCCCGTTTGAAGCATCATACTAGTTCTAGGCCGCCGCATACTCGTGAACGTGACAGGAAACGAACTACCTTCACCCTTTCACCCTTACTCCGATACAAATCGGGAACCGTCAACCTTGCCGCATCCCCTACTGAGGAGTATGTTACTAATCGGTTCAAAAGTAGCCAGACTGCTACAGTGTGGGTTATTCAAAAGTGTCGCTGACCTGCGGAGACGTTCAGCTTCGACAGAAGTGATCGCCTGGGAACTGCACTGACGTCGATCGTTCTGAATGACCCTCAGTCTTTTGAGCAGCATGTCTGGCTACTTTCGGTTCGGGTTAGTAACGATCGACTCAGTACGCCAAGCTAGCCAAATTGCCAGGCGTATTCAAGGTTAACTTTCCGATGCAAGTCTCGCGGTATTGTGACACAACCAAGATCCCCCAACCGAACAGGTCGCCGGCACCTATCAACTGCCAGGGGCATCCTGGCAGTTGCCGCGAAACGGGCAACTGCGATCGGCCTTGAGGTTCGTTATGTGGCGGCTGGTCCGCGATTCGCGCCCGGCGTCGCATCCCCGGTCGCCAGCGCGGGCAGCGTGCGCACCGCTTCGGCCAACGCGCACACGATGCGCTCCGAATCCGCCACGTTGCGGCGGTCGAACGGCATCCACCTGGTGTCCACCCGACGCCGCCCTGCCCAGCGTGTCAGCAGGAAACCCTCGCAACGCAGGCTCTCCTCGCTTCCGGTGTGGGGATCGGTCATAGCGACCTCCCTGTCGAGCACGCTCAACTCGACGGCAAGGCCAGTGCACTCATGCACGCCATCGACGCAGCGCCCGCCAACACAGATGCTGCCGGCATACAGACATACCGCACCGTGCATCGCCACCCACCGATCCTGCTGATCTCGTCCCCCGTTCTCACTGTTATATCGGCGCACGCGCGCCGCATGTTCCTACCCGCCGAGCGTTGGCTCGGGCCGGCTGTGCAAGGCGCAAACATTCGGAGTGAAAATGTATCGCACTGTGGTCATTTGACAGCGGACGGTCATAGGCGAGACATGTTGGTGCCAGTGCCCGCAGCGGCGGTGCGGGGGAGTCGACTCGGGAGGGATCGTGGCCCCTTCGCGCCGGAACGAGACCGAGCCACCGTGCCGCTTCGTTGGCAGGCAGGTCGAATTCAAGCGCATGTGGGTATGCGCGGCCCGTCAAGCGGGGTGCCTCTAGCACGTGTGCGGGCGCCGCTGTACATGTCCCAGCAGGGTGCATACACTGTTCGACACGATGTCAACCGACAACGTTCTCGGCGCCCGTACCG
>JBOHEL010000567.1:0-3229 GCA_050700995.1 Sciscionella sp.
GTGGACAAACCCAAGCTGGTGTTCTTCTTCGACGAGGCGCACCTGCTCTTCGCCGACGCATCGAAAGCGTTCCTGCAGCAGATCGAGCAGACCGTGAAGTTGATCCGTTCCAAGGGGGTTGGCGTTTTCTTCTGCACGCAGTTACCGACCGATCTGCCGAACGCGGTGCTCTCGCAGCTCGGTGCGCGGATACAGCACGCCATCAGGGCGTTCACGCCGGAGGACCAGCAGGCGCTGTCGAAGACGGTCAAGACCTACCCCGACTCACCCCATTACGACCTTGAGGAAGCCTTGACGGCGCTGGGGATCGGCGAGGCTGTGGTCACAGTGCTGTCGGAGACCGGAGCACCGACACCGGTGGCGTGGACCAGGTTGCGCGCACCGCGTTCGCTGATGGCCGCGATCGGGAAGCAAGCGGTGACTGCCGCTGCGGCATCCTCGCCGCTGCACGGCAAGTACGCCGAAACCATCGACAGGGAGTCCGCATACGAGAAGCTGCAGGACAAGGTGTCGGTGCCGGACAAGGCCGCGCCGGAGCCGGATCGCAGCGAGTCGAGCAAGGGCCGTGAGCGCGCGAAGGACGACGGCGAGAGCCTCGTTGAGAAGGCCTTGGGCAACCCAGCCGTGCGTTCCTTCCTGCGTTCCGGCGCCAGCGCGTTGGGCAGGGAGATCACCAGGGGCCTGTTCGGCACCGGCAGGCGCCGCTGAAGGTCACCGAAGGAAGGGCGTCAGCAGGTCCGGCAGCGCCTCGTCGGCGAGCCGCACCGCATCGCCCACCCCGAGATCGGTCACGTGATATGAGCCGTGACCGGCAGCCGTGGTGGCACTCAGCGTCGCCAGCCCCGCCCTGCGCTGGAACCAGGACACTCGGAGTTGCCAGCCGATGATCCCGGTGCGCTGCAAGGCGGCAGTGTCCCTTCGCAGCGAACCCTGCCGCGTTACGAGGTAGCGCTTGGTCAAGGTGTGGCCCAGCGCGCGGTAGCGGTCGAACCCGAGCGCCACCGCGGCTGGCAGCAGCGCGAGTGCGACGATCCACGGCCAGTCCGGCCAGTGCAGCGCCGGCGTCGCCAAGCCGAGCACGACGGCGAGCACCGCGACGGCGCCCACTGAGCGGATGAGGCGGCGCCACAGCGCGCGCCGCGGATGTGCGGTGAGCGGCGCCGCCATCGGCGACGACCGGGTGCGCAGTGCCAGTCCGCTGACCCGGTTGGCCTCCGCCAGCGGGGCGGGAGGCAGCAGCAGCCCGCTCTCGTTCCTGCGGTCGAGTCCCGTCGCGATCGCCGACAGCCTGGCGCCACCGCCGAATCGCAGCAGCAATTGCTGGCGCAGCATCACCCCGCGCAACCGCGCCTCCTCGATGGAGATGGAGCGGGTGGTGAACAGGCCGCGCCGTACCCGTAGCGTGCCGTCGGCTTCCCGGCTTAGCTGGTAGTTCCAGAACTGCAGCAGATAACCCAGCAGCGACGCGAGCGTGACCACGACCGCGGCGATCGCGATCGCTACAACAATAACCTCGGTGAGTGGGCTGCGGCCCACCCAGCCGAGCATGGCCCGGATCGGCCCGAACGTGGACGGATTACTCGCCGCTTCGTTGAGCGCGCGGAAGCCGAACCCGATCACCACGCCGACGGAGGTGATGCCGGAAAGCGTCAGCGGTGCGTAGCGCAGCCATCGTCGATCAAGCCCTGCCAGCGGCTCACTCGCCGCATGGGCGGCATCGGCACCGGAGATGTCTGCGGGACTCGCGCCAATAGTGGGGTCAGCGGGCCTGCGTAGCAGGAACGTGCGCAGCCGTTCGGCCTCAGCCGCGGTAACCGCGTCGAGGCTGAACGGGCCCTTGCGCTTCTGCTCGTGCTGCCCAGTGCCGATCCTGACCTCGGCAAGGCCGAATATCCGGTGCCCGAACTTCACGGTGGTCTCCACGGTGCGGATCCGATCCCTGCGCACCGCAAGCCGCTGCCGGTTGAACAGGCCGGTGTGCAACTCGACCTGCTCGGGGGTGATGCGGTAGCTGGTGCGCCACCAGTGCAGCACGCCGCTGAGGATCAACAGGCCGATCGCACCGAGCGACCACCACAGGTGCTGCGGGTCGCCGCGGCCAAGCAGCAGCAAGATCGCCAGGAAGGGGATGAGCCTGACGCCCTCGTGTATCGGCTTAACGATGATCATCCGGGCGTTCAGCCTGTGCCACTGCTGCTCGGGCTCGGGAGCTGGTGGCATCGGGCCGACACCGTCGCTGAGCACCTTGCCTGCGCGCGGTGCGTTCACGTGGCGTCTCCACTGGTCGCCTGGGTGGTGGTGGTGAGCTCGTCGACCAGGCGGAGCGCCGCATCGTGGTCCATGCCGTTGATCTTCAGCGGGCCGGCGGCGGATGCCGTGGTCACGGTGACGGTCGCCAACCCGAGTAGCTGCTCAAGTGGCCCCCGCTTGGTGTCCACGGTCTGGATCCGGGATACCGGCGCCACCCGCCACTCCTGGTTGAACCACCCGGACAGCGTGTAGACCGCTTCCGGAGTGATCTCGAAACGGTGAACCCGGTAGCGCCACTGTGGCATCACCAGCACGTGGGCGACGCCGAGCGCCGCGCAGATGATCGCGGTGACGGCCAGCCAGGTTGGAGAGCCCGGCGCGGTGAATCGGATCAGCAACTGCGCCGCGACGAGTACCAGCCACACCACGCCCGCGCGCAGTGACCACCAGCCGACCGCCCTGTGGCTCACTCTGTGCCGCGGGGCGCGCAGGCGCGGTTCCCCCGTCGTTGTCTCGTTCATGTCCACAGCATCGCAGCTCGGCCCGGCCGATGTGGGTGATAATCCTCGGGTGGGCAACCTGACATCTGTCATCATCACTGATGGCCGGTCTTGGCTGGCCACGACGCGGCCGTGTCCGTGGTCTTGCCCAGATGCCGGTAGATGGTCGGTCGGGTAACACCGAACTCGGGCAGCGATCTGCTCGACGGTATGGCGACGGCGGCCATCGGGACCGGTCTCGTCATACATCTGCCGGGCGAGGGGGACTTGGCGCGGTCCGAGCTTGGGTTTCTGCCCCCAGTGCGGCCACGCGCGCGGGCGGCGGCCAGGCCGTCGATCGTGCGTTCGGAGGCCAGCGCTGCCTCGAACTCGGCCACTGAATCGAGGGTGTGGAAGAACATCCGCCCCAGGCCGGTGGAGGTGTCGATGCCCAGGTCGATCACCACAAAATCGCCCTTCTTGGCCTGAGCCGCTTGGAC
>JBOHEL010000568.1:0-3225 GCA_050700995.1 Sciscionella sp.
GTCAAGGATATGTTCTAGCTGAGCACAAAGCCGATCCGTCCTTCTTAAAGCACAAGGCCGAGCCGGAACGCGTCGTATATCGCGGCGTGGATGTTTCGGCTGGTCACGGCATCTCCGATGCGGAACAGCTGGTAGCTCCCCTCCGCGTTGTGGCGGACCTTCTGGGGGCGGAGTGCGAGTAGTGCCTGCTGGTCAACCTCACCGAGGTTCGAAGAGCCTGGCACAAGGGAGAAGTAGAGTTCGTCCTGCGGCAGGGTTCCGTGCTCGACGACCACGTGATCGACAACCCGCTCGGTGGTGGTGCCCGAATACTCGTTGTACAGCGCGGCGGCCAGGCGCCCGTCGCGCCTGGCAACTGAATGGAGTCGTTGGCACAAGGTAACGTCCACGCCGTGCTCGGCGAAAACCTTGAGGTACGCCGGATAGTTCACGCCCCCCACATCGGGGCCAAGGATGCGCTCCGGGGTGACGAACTCCACCTTGGCCCCCGCATGTGCCAGTGCCTCGGCAGCGTCCATGCCGGGATGGCCGCCGTTGTCGTCGTAGAGCAGGACGGAGCCTCGGGCGCGGAAGGCGCCGCTGAGCACATCCCAGGTGTCGCAGACCAGTGTCGCGCCCGCTGTGAGGAAGTCGCTGTTGGGCAGGCCGCCGGTGGCCACCACGATGAGGTCGGGGTTCTCCGCCAGCACGTCGTCGGGCTCGGCGTACGCGTTGCAACGCAGGTCGACATTGAGGCGCTTGCACTCGGCGACCCGCCAGTCGACGATGCCGATCAGGTCGCGGCGGCGGGGGAGGGACGATGCCAGCCGGATCTGGCCACCTGGCACGTCGTTCGCTTCCAGGAGCACGACGCGGTGGCCGCGCTCGCCGAGCACCCTGGCCGCCTCAAGGCCTGCGGGCCCCGCGCCGACGACGACCGCCTTGCGCGACGCTCCGGTGGCCTGGGAAACCGTGTGTGGCAGCCGATCTTCCCGCCCGGTCGAGGGGTTGTGGATGCACTTGGCGTCGCGGTCCTGGTAGATCTCGTCCAAGCAGTAACTCGCACCGACGCAGGGCCGGATGCGGTCCTCGTCACCGGCCTGGATCTTCGCGACGATGTGCGGGTCGGCGATGTGCGCGCGGGTCATGCCTACCAGGTCGAGCAACCCATCCCGGATCGCGTGCCTTGCGGTGGCTACGTCATTGATGCGCGCCGCATGCATCACCGGTACGCCGACGGAGCGCCTGACCTCCCCCGCGAATTCCAGATGTGGCGCGACCGGCGTTCCCATCGGCGGAATCACGCGGGAGAGCGCCTCATCGCTGGCGAGGTGGCCCTTGATGACGCTGATGAAGTCGATGCCTTCGGCGACGACGCGCTGCGCGATCGCCAGGCCCTCCTGCTTGCCGAGACCGCCGGGTGCGTCCTCGTCAAGGGACATCCGGATGCCCACCACGAAATCGGGCCCCGCTGCCTCCCGCACCGCCCGGATGACCTGGAGCGGAAACCGCATCCGGTCGTCGAGCGCGCCGCCGAACTCGTCATCACGGTGGTTGGTGGCAGGCGACCAGAAACTGTCCAGTAGATGGCTGTAGGCATCGAGTTCGATGCCGTCGAGCCCGGCCGCTCGGCAGCGCGCGACCGCGTCGGCGTAGGCCTTGACGACGCGGTCGAGGTCCCACCGCTCGGCGGTCTTCGGAAAGGCGCGGTGGGCGGGCTCGCGTATCGGAGACGGCGCGATGACCGGCAGCCAGTCTCCTGCGTAGTTACTGGTGCGGCGACCGAGGTGGGTGATCTGGCACATCACCGCCGCACCCGCCTCGTGTACGTCGTCGGCCAGCGCGCGCAGCCACGGCACGATCTCGTCCTTGTAGACGTGCAGGTTGCCGAATGCGGCGGGGCTCTCGGGCGCGACGATGGCCGAGCCGCCCATCATCGTCAGCGCGACGCCACCCTTGGCCTTCTCCACGTGGTAGAGGCGATACCGGTCTTTCGGCATCCCGTCCTCGGAGTAGGCGGGCTCGTGGGAGGTGCTGACCACGCGATTGCGCAGTTGCAGGTGCTTGAGGTTGAACGGCTGCAGCAGCGGATCCATGAAGCGGGGACTATTCATACCGGTCATGACCTCCCGGGAAGCATGGGTGGCCACCCATGCCCGATCGGTCACGGATGGCCTGAAGAGATTAACTTCTAAAATATCTATAACGTTATCTAACATGTTAGGCAGCTACGATGGTATTTCACGAGGCGTCGCGCGGTCAAGGCTCCGCGGTCGTTCGTGCTGTTCGACGGCCTGCTAGATGGCGCACGTCCAGCAGTGCGGGAAGCGGATCTGCCACCGGGCGGTAGTGATCCAAGCCACCTCGTAGGTCACCCGGAGCGGGGATTAGAGTTCGCAAGGACGCGGTGCGCGCCGTGGTGACGGCGCGCGGCTGGGTTTGGATCGCCGAGTGCGCGCGGATCCGCCGTCCCATCGACAACAGCGGAGGAAATCAGGGTGACCATGCCAGGCCCGTCTCGCCGAATCGGCGTGCTCCCGTGACCGCAGTCGACACACCGCGAGGGAGCATTCTCGGGACTCGGGTCCAGCGTGTGGAGGACGCGGAGTTCCTTACCAGTGGCGCGGTCTACACCGACGACATCGTTGACGAGCGGCTGGCAGGCGCGATGCGGGTGACGTTCGTGCGCGCGCCGGTCGCCCACGCCAGGATCACCTCGATCGACACCAGTGCGGCACGGTCCGCCGAGGGGTGCGTCGGGGTGATCACCGCCGAGGACATGAGCGACATACCTCCACCTGCCCCGTCGATGCCGATGTTTCCCGCGGGGATGGCGCAGTCGCTGCTGGCCACGGACACCGTGCGCTACGTCGGAGAACCAGTGGCGGCCGTGATCACCGAGGGTCGCTACCGGGGCGAGGACGTCGCCGAACTCGTCGAGGTCGACTACGAGCCACTGCCGGTGCTCGTCGACCCCGTCGAGGCCGTCACCGGAAATACACTGCTGTTCCCCGCACTCGGTAGCAATATCGTCGCGGCCAAGGAACCGGAACCGGGTGATGGCATCTTCGAAGGCTGCGAGGTGGTCATCACTCGCGAACTCGTCAACCAGCGGGTGGCTGCCGCACCTATGGAAGTGCGCGGCGCCGCCGCGGTCTGGGGTGAGGACGACCGGTTGACCACGTGGGTACCGAACCAGGGTGCGCAGGGTGCCCAGGCAGGCCTCGCGGCGATGTTGGGGCTCAC
>JBOHEL010000569.1:0-3208 GCA_050700995.1 Sciscionella sp.
GCGATATGCGGTATCCGCTCGGCATCGACATATTCAGCTGTGAAAACCCCGTACGGCGATGCATTCCCGGGGACACCGGTGAAAGTGGCACCGGGGTAGCTTGCCAGCGCGAGTTCCACCGCGACGCTGGAGAACGCCCGCCCAACCTTGTCTTGGTCGGTGTCACGGACCACGCAGCGCAGGATGGCGCTGGCCTGTTCCTCGGTCTCGGCGTCGGGACGGTCGGTGCGCGCGAGGGTCCAGGTGAGTTCGGTGGGCCGGACGGCCAGCCATGCCTCCAACTGCTCCTTCGCCAGCGCAGCCTTTGCCTCGATGTCCAGGCCGGTGAGCACGAAGTCCATCTCGTTGCGGAAGCCGCCGATGGTGTTGAGCGAGACCTTGAGCCGCGGCGGCGGCGGTTCTCCCTTGACACCGCTGATCAGCACCCGATCCGGGCCTTCAGCAGCCAACTCGATGGTGTCGATGCGGGTTGTCACGTCCGGACCGGCGTAGCGGGATCCGGCGATCTCATACATCAGCTGGGCGGTAACCGTGTCGGGGGTGACGGCGCCGCCGGTACCGGCATGCTTGGTGATCACACTGGAACCGTCACTGCGGATCTCGGCGATCGGGAAGCCCGGTCGTCGCAGGTCCGCGATCTCGGTGAAGAACGAGTAGTTCCCACCGGTGGCCTGGGTGCCGCATTCGATGACGTGGCCCGCGGCTACCGCCCCGGCAAGTTGGTCGTAGTCAGCACGCCCCCAGCCGAAATGCGCCGCTGCGGGACCGACGGTGACGGAAGCGTCGGTGACCCTCCCGGTGACAACCACGTCCGCGCCGGAGTTGAGGCATTCCACGATGCCCCATGCGCCAAGGTAGGCGTTCGCGGTCAACGGCTCGCCGAGGCCCAACTCGGTGGCACTCGCTACCAGATCGTCGCCCTCGACGTGCGCGAATCGCGCTGGGACACCAAGTTTCCGCGCCAGCTGCCGCAGCGCGGCGGTCAATCCGGCAGGGTTCAGGCCTCCGGCGTTGACGACGATGCGCACGCGCTTGTCGATCGCGAGCCCGAGGCAGTCCTCCATCTGGCGCAGGAACGTCTTGGCGTAGCCAAGGTTCGGGTCCTTCATACGGTCCCTGCCGAGAATCAGCATGGTCAGCTCGGCCAGGTAATCGCCGGTGAGCACGTCCAGCCTGCCGCCTTCGAGCATCTCCCTTACCGCCGAGATCCGATCGCCGTAGAAGCCGGAAGCATTGCCAACGCGGATAAGTTCAGGGGTAGCCGCCAGCGCGCTCATGCGAACTGCCCCGGCAGCCGTCCATTCCCCGGCGGTCCCGCGAACGCCTGCGCGATGGTCAACCACTGCGCCGCGTGCGCGCCGACCGACCGCAGCGCCAGGTCGTCACGGTGGCGTCGCCGGGTGGCGAGCAGGCAGAAGTCCAGCGCAGGTCCGGTCACCCGTTGCCGTGCGTCTTGCGGTCCCCACGCCCAGCTCTCGCCGGCCGGCGCGGTCAGCTCCACCCGGAACTCCTCGGCCGGTGGCGTCTGCCCGTTGAGGATGTAGGCGAAGTCGCGGGTGCGTACGGCGAGGTGCGCGACATTCTTCAGTCGCGCCGTGGGAGTGCGGATGACGCCGAGCGCGTCGGCGACATCCTGACCGTGCGCCCAGGTCTCCATGATCCGGGCGGTCGCCATGGAGGTCACGCTCATCGGTGGGCCGAACCAGCTCAGCTTGCGGCAGGCAGGATTCCCGAGGAGGGCTTCGGCGAGCGCGGCGCGTTCGCGGCGCCACCCGCCGAGCAGTTCGCCTGTCCCGACCGCACCCAATTTCGCACCGTCCTCGACGAAGCGGAGCGGATCCGCGCTGTGCCTGCTGACCAGCTCGGTGAACCCTTCCGGATCGGTGGCGCTGAGCAGCGCCATCCGGTCGGTCCAATGCAGATGCGCTATCTGGTTGGCGATTGACCAGCCCTCGGCGGGTGTTTCGGTACGCCACTGCTGCTCGCTCAGCTGGACGACCAGCGCGTCCAGTTCCGCACTCTCCGCCGCCAGGTCGGCCAGCACCGGTGCCAGCTCTGCCATCTGCCACGCCCTATCACTTGAGTGCGAGCAGGTTCGCACCAAACGCAGCAAAAAGCAAGCACGCTTGATTGTTTTATCGCCCCGTACCGCCGCGACTACCCACCTTGCCTGCCAGTTTGCCTCCGTCGATGGGCAGCGTGTGCCACGGGGATCCCGCTAGCGCAGGAACAACACCGTGACCAGTGCGCCCGCCGCCAAGCCGCAACACACCGGTATGAAGCACCGCCGAGCGAGATCCATCACGGGGATCCTCGCGAAGCCCGCGACGGCGATCAGCGAAGACCATGCCACCAGTGTGCCGCCGCCCGACCAGATATTGCCCATCTGGCCGACGGCCGCCAGCGACGTGACACTGACGCCACCAGCGGCCCCCAGGCTAACGGCAAGCGAGCCGGTGAGCGGGAGGCCCGAGAAGCCGGGGGCTTATTCATAAGTGCTGAAGAAGAATAGTCCGGTGACGGCTTTGAGCATGCTGGCGTATTTGTTGATGGGTGCCCGGTAGCGGCCGCCTTCTTCGCTGAGCATTCTCCATGTTTTGAGGTGCGCGTTGGCGTGTTCCACGGCGGCCCGGATTTTCGAGAGTTGCGTGTTGAAAGCCGCCTGGGTGTGGTGTAGTTCGGCTCAGGCGGGTTTGCGGATCGGCGCGAGGTCGATGCCCTCGACGCCGGTGTAGCCGAGGTCGGCGAGGGTGTGTAGGTCGGCCAGGGCCTCGGCGAGTCCGGAGGCGGCGTAGGCGTGGGCGTCGTGGCGGGCGCCGTGTACCGGTGTGGCACCGATGGCGGCGACCTTCCCGTCCAGGGAGGCGGCGACCTGAAGGTTCATGCCCGCGTAGCCGGCCTTGCCGGAGTAGAGGTCGGGGATGGCCCGCCAGTCCCATGTGGGGCAGATCGTGCCGTCGACCAGCACCGTTCCGGAACCGATGACCTTCTTCGGGTCGGGGACGAACTCGGCCAGCGCTTCGCCGATGGCCGGGCGCAGCAGGTCCCACCGGCGGGACACGGTGGGCTGGCTGACCCCGAACACGGCCCCGGCGACCTGCTGGGTGAGGTTCTTGCGGATCAGGGACACCACCATCGCCACCGACCGGAACAACCCCAGCGCGTAGGGCCGTCCCGTCGAGGTCAGGTCGCTGGCCAGGATCTCTCC
>JBOHEL010000570.1:0-3204 GCA_050700995.1 Sciscionella sp.
TTCCGGTGAGTAGCACGTCACGAAGCCCCGGTGCGAGCGTGGTGGCGAACTCGATGGCCCCCATCCTGCGCAGCGTGCGGCCCGCGAAACCGAGGTTGTAGAACATCGCCAGGTACTCCAGCAGCGCGGCCTCCGCGTCCACGGCGAGCGCGCGGACCTCGCCGCCGCCCGGTGCACCGGCAATGTGCTCCTCAGAGTAGGGCAGTGGCGGACTGTCGAATGCCTGCGCGATGCCCTGGCGGCCCTCCACCTCGATGAGCAGCACGCGCCTTCCGCCGCCTGCCAGCGCGAGTGCCAGCGCGGTCGCCACAGTGGTCTTGCCGGTGCCTCCCTTGCCGGTGACCACGTGCAGCCGGGAGCGGGACAGCTCCGGTGTCCAGGACTTCACCCGGTCAGCCTACGTTCGGCGTGACGATCACTGCCCCGCACCAGCCATCGCCAGCACAGTTAGACACTTTCGGTCATTATATGTAACTCACTGTACTGGTGTTTTGCCGCCCAAACGCCGAGGGGGTGCGACCTCTAGGGTGGTGGCATGACCAAATGGGAGTACGCGACGGTGCCGCTGCTGACGCACGCCACCAAGCAGATCCTCGACCAGTGGGGCGAGGACGGGTGGGAGTTGGTGGCCGTGATGCCCGGCCCCACCGGTGAGCAGTTGGTGGCATATCTCAAGCGACCCAAGGGCTGAATCATGAGTTGGAGCGAACGCTTGTCACAGCTCGGTATCGAGCTGCCGTCAGTGGCTACGCCGGTTGCCGCCTACGTGCCTGCGGTACGCAGCGGATCGCAGGTTTTCACCTCCGGCCAGTTGCCGTTCGCGGCCGGGGAGCTCGTCGCGACCGGCAAGGTCGGTGCGGAGGTCGGCCCCGACGAGGCCAGGCGGCACGCCGGGACCTGCGCGCTGAACGCGCTCGCCGCCGTGCATGCGTTGGTCGGGATCGACTCGGTTGTGCGAGTGGTTAAGGTCGTCGGCTTCGTGGCGTCCGCCGAAGGCTTCACCGGTCAACCGTCGGTGGTGAACGGCGCTTCAGAGTTGCTCGGCGAGATCTTCGGCGAAGCTGGCGCACACGCTCGGTCAGCGGTAGGTGTCGCAGAGTTGCCGCTTGGTGCGCCCGTCGAGGTGGAGATCATCGTCGAAGTGGCCCGATAAGCGACACGCCGACCGCCTGATCGACAACCCCTTCTCACGCTCGCTGACAGTTGTGTCACCATGTCACGCATTCACTCTTTCGAGGGAAGGTGGGGCGGGTGCGTTCAGTGACCGAGAACGCTTGTCACGAGCTGCTGCTGCGGCTCGCCGGTCGACTACCGGATCACCAACTGTGGCGATTCCGCGACTGGCTGGGTGCCGACTCGCTGCGGACACTCGCACAAGCGCTGCCATTGACACTGCTGCGCGAACGGGTCGGCCTGACACCAGGCGAGTTCGGCATCCTGGTGGACTGCCTGGTGCCCGCCGGAGTCGATCCCGACAGCCTCACGGCGATCGACGAGATCGCGGAACCGGTGTCCTCGCCGTACCGGTTCACCACGGACACCCCAAGCCACCTGGTACTAGGTGACCAGACGGCCGTCGTGCTCGGTGCCATGATCGGCTCAAGGGAAGACGTCACCAGCGTGCGAAGCTGCTGGCGAGTGCCACCCAGCGACGAGCACCTCGCCAAGCGTGTGCTGCTGGTCGACGGGACCGCGCGCCCCGCGCAGCTGGCAAGTCAGCTGCAGCGCGTGCTGGTCGCACTGGGAGAGCTCGATCCCTCGGTCGAGGTGATGCCCCCCAACATCGAGCTCCCGCTCTATCACCGTGCGGCGCTCGATGCCGCCGAAGCGCTCCCCGGTATACCCCGCGCTGCGGTCGGGCAGCTCGCCGCGGTCTGACGCGGCAGGGTCGCCTGGTCGCCGACCGGGCGCACACATGGAGGAGGTCACCATGATTGACAATGGCGGAGCTTCGTTCATGGTGGTCGACCGGGTGCGGGTGGCCCGCTAGACACAGGAGGGAAACCATGACGGACTCAGCGGACCAGCCTGGTATCCAGGCGCGGATGTTTGAGCTACTGCTCGGCTTCGCGGGTCGCCTGGATGATTCCACGCTGGCACACGTCAGGAAACTGCTCGCGATCACGGAAGCCGACAGGGCGCTCGTGATGCTCGCCGGCGGCCTCGCTGCGGGCCGCATCCCCGTCAGCGAGGCTGAGCGTTCCGCGTTGGGACAGCTCAATGCCGCGTTGCATCTGCCGCACGGCTTGCTTTCGGAGCTGATGGTGGACCCCGATCCGCGACCGGTGTGGCACAGGTTCAACGGCGACAGCGATACCGATCCACGGGCCGGTGTCATCGAGGCCATTGGCCGGTCGCTTGACGGATTGCCGAGTGTGCGAGGGCTGCATTGTGTGTGGCGGGCGACGCCTGCTGGCGCCCTCGCGGAGCCGGTGCCGCGCAGGGTGGTGCTTGTGGAGACCGCGCGTACCGCGTATCCGGCGGCGATCGGTTACCGGCTGGAGTCGGCGCTCCGGCGCGGGGGTATGCGCGCCGGTGTCGAGGTGCTGCCGGAAGGCATGGTGATTTCCGACTATCACCGCGCCG
This sequence comes from Sciscionella sp., assembly GCA_050700995.1. Taxonomy (GTDB): domain Bacteria; phylum Actinomycetota; class Actinomycetes; order Mycobacteriales; family Pseudonocardiaceae; genus JBOHEL01. The sequence goes on from JBOHEL010000570.1 coordinate 2,587, forward strand.
CGCTCGCGGTGGCGATGGAGATACCGCTGCCGGGTGTTGCCCGCGTCCCTGAACGGCGGCAGTCCCGGGTCGAGCCGGCGGAAGTGACCATGGTGACCGCGGGATTCGGTGACTTCAGCGCACCGCCTGCGGACTCCGGCCCGTCGTCGGTTTTCTTCCCCGACGACGTCAAGGAGCAGGTCAAGCCGCGAAACGAGGAAGACCTCAACGAGCGGGAACGCGACTTGCTCCGGCAGCTGCACGAGGAATTGGGCAAGCGCGAGGACGAGCACCGGCCTGCCCACGGTAGGGAGGATCTCACCGTGGCGCCCGATGCGGACCAGCGCATGGCCGATGCGCAGACCGCGGCCTGGCCCGCTCCCGGTTTGGAGCAGCAGCAAGCGGTCAACGGGTGGCCGGTGGATCACCACGGTTGACGATTCGCGGTAGGTGCGACGTAGGCTCGCCATCGTGCGCGATTTGCCCGATGAGCTGACCTTGCCTGCCCACATGGTGCCGAGTGCTCCGCCGGACCCGCCGGTCACGCCGCGGGACGCCGCGACTGTGGTGTTGCTGCGGGACTCCTCGCGGGGGCCCGAGGTCTTCCTGCTCCGCAGGGTGACGGGGATGGCCTTCGCC
>JBOHEL010000571.1:0-3199 GCA_050700995.1 Sciscionella sp.
GAACCTGGGTCAACTGCTCGGCTTACCGGAATGAATGTCGTGGCCGCGACGTTCGGGGCATGGTGGCGCCGAGATCGGCGGCGCGCGTTACTGGTGCTGCTCGCCGTCGCGGCGGTGGTGCTTGGCGGCTGTGGCGGCTGGGCATGGTGGAGCGCGGCGCACGATCAGGACCTGAGCTACGCCCAGCAACGCGATGCTGTGCGGCTCGCGGGCAGCCGGGCCGCGGGCACCCTGTACACCCTGGACTATCACGCGGCGGGTAGCGGCTTGGCGAACTGGCGCCGGGTGAGCACCGGGGCGTTGGCGCGGCGGTTGGCGGTGTCGCACGATTCGGACGCGCGGGCGGCCAAGGCCGCGAAGGCGACCTCGACGGCACGGGTGCGGGATGCCGCCGTCACCGCGCTCGACTCGCACGCGGGCACCGCGAAAGTGATGGCGGCACTGCAGGTCACCGTGACGCAGAACGGCAAGACCAGCAATCGGCGCAGCCGCGTGGTGCTGAGCATGGACCGCACGGACGCGGGCTGGAAGGCCGCGTCACTCGACGTGTTCGGATCGAAGCCGTGAGGCGGCGAGTCGCGGGGTTGGCCGCACGGGTCCCTGCCACGCCGCACCGCGCGAGGAAGGTGGCAGGTGCCTGGCGAGCGCAGGCCGCTGACCGGGCGGTGCCACCGTCGCCGCGCCCGCACCGGGTGGCAGCCGAGGTCAAGGTGCCCGTTGAGTCCACAATGGATGCCACGGAGCGGCGTGGTGATGTGCCACGAATCCATGGCCTGATCAACTCGCTACTGGTAGTTGTGGTGGTGCTCGGCGTCGCCGCGGCGGTCTGCGGCGGTGTGATGACACTCCTGCTGCGCACTTCCAATGCCGCAGGTAACGCCGCGCTGGTCGACAGCGACACCACCGAGGCGCTGACGCGCACGATCGGCACCACCGTCGAGAAATCGTTCAGCTACAGCTACGCCGACCTGGACGCGGCTCGGACCGATGCACATCGCATGCTCACCGGCGATGCGGTAGCCGAGTACGACAAGTTCTTCACCCAGGCGCGGCGGCAGGCGCAGGCCCAACGCCTCGTGTTGCAGACCTCGGTGCGGGCGATCGGGGTGAAATGGTTGCGAGGGGACTCGGCGCGGTTGCTGGTGTTCGTGGATCAGCAGAAGTTGCGGACCGACGACAACCAGCGCACCGCTGCCGCGGCGGGTATGGACATCACCGCGGCTCGCGTCGGTGGGCACTGGAAGATTACCGGCATTTCCTTCAGGTAGGCCCACGCCCGCGCGTCGGGCTCGGCCGCGCATGGCACAGTGGCGAGCCATGAGTGAAACGCAACGAGTCCTGCTGGGAGTCGACCTTGGCACCAGCGCCACCAAGGTTGTCGTGGTGGATGAGACGATGCGCATGCTCGGCGAATCCGAGCGGACCTACCCGTTGCGCACCGAGCACGGCAACGAAGCGGTGCAGGACCCTGCCGTTGTGCTGGAGGCGACGATGTCGGCCGTCGCGGAGCGTGCCGCCGCCTGCGCGAAGGACGGCATCGAGGTCGCTGGGCTGTGCTTCTCGGCCGCGATGCACACGCTGCTGGCGCTCGACGGTGACCATCGGCCGATCACCGATGCCTTGAGCTGGGCCGATACCAGGGCCGCCGCAATCGCGCGTGGTATCAGAGCCGACCACAGGAACGACCTGGCAGTAGCCACCGGTACCCCGGTGCACCCGATGTCACCGCTGTGCAAGCTGGCCTGGTTCGCCGAGCGGCAGCCCGGCACGCACCGCGACGCGCGGTGGTGGAGCGGGCTGAAGGACTATGTGGTGTGGTGTTTGACGTCCAGGCTGGTGATGGACCTGTCCTGCGCGTCGGGAACCGGGCTGCTGGAACTGCGGACACGGGACTGGTACCAGCCCGCACTGCGGATCGCGGGCATCGGCGCCGATCGGCTGCCGGAGTTGGTTGATCCCACCGAACCGCTCGAACTGAATGAGGAGTCGGCCGAGGCACTCGGGCTGCCCGCCGGCTTGCCGGTGATGCCGGGGGCCGGTGACGGGCCGCTGGCGAACCTGGGTGTGGGGGCCGTCGAGCCAGGTACGGCGGCGCTCTCGATCGGTACCAGCGGTGCGTTGCGGGTCGCGCGCGACTCACCTGCTGTGGATGAGCACGGCACGGTGTTCTGTTACTACCTGGCCGAGGACATCTGGGTGATCGGGGGAGCGGTCAGCAACGGCGGCATGGTCGGCGACTGGGTGGCCCGCACCTTCTCCGCCGAGGTCGGCCCGCTACTGGAGGAGGCCGCCGCTGCGGGTTCGGATGGTTTGCTCGCGCTGCCATACCTGGTCGGTGAGCGCGCCCCGTGGTGGGATCCGGACCCGCGCGGGGCATTGCTCGGGCTGCGGGCGCGGCACGGCAGGGCCGAGATCACGCACGCCATGATCGAAGGGGTGGCGCAGCAACTGGCGCTGGTGGGTGAATCGGTGCGGGCCGCGGGGGCTCATCCACGGGCCGTGCGGGCTACCGGCGGGGCGTTTCGCAGCGAGTTGTGGGCAGATCTGCTGGCCGCGGCGCTCGATGTGCCACTCGACATCGCCGACGAATCGGCGGGCTCTGGTTTCGGTGCCGCGTTGTTGGGATGGCGGGCATTGGATGTGCTGCCCTCCCTGCACTCAGCGGCGGATCTGGTTCGTCCACATCGGACCGTGCGACCCGATTCCCGGCTGTCGGAACAGATGCGGGCCGCCCGGCCACTGGTCGAGCGCGCTTACCGGTTGGTGCGGGATCTGCACGAGGCCGGGCTCGACACCGGGCCGTGAGCGTTGGTAGGCAGGCGCGCTGGTTAGCGGCGCGTCACTGGTGGTCTGTGGCGGGGGCGGAGAACGGCGACCGTACGGGCTGTTTGTCGCCGTGGGTTGCGGCGGTGAGTTCGTCGGCTAGCCGCTCGTCGTGATCGGGGTGGCTGAATCGCAGCGGCTGGACGGCGCCGCGGGGGCGTTCGCCTGTGGTTGTCTTCGAGTCGGTGATGATGTGGTCCTTGTCCTATTCGTTGGTGCCGCGATGGCGGTTCCACCGTGGCGATGAGGCACGTGACAGGCAACTGCGCAGCCGTACCGGCGTCCTGCGCTGAGAAGAAGCCCGAGCCGTCCAGGTTGACCACCGCTGGTAATCCGCGAAACCGGTAGGCATGTGTGCCTGTTGGGACAAGCCTAC
>JBOHEL010000572.1:0-3192 GCA_050700995.1 Sciscionella sp.
CAACGGTTGGTCGGTTAGTTTACGATGCGTTGTATGACGGCTGACGGGCTAGCTCTCTTGCAACGCCTCGGCTACCCCGACGACTGGCTGGCCGAGGCCCGGAACTACTCACCGGGAGATGCGTATGTCGTCTTTGACCCCGATTGGGCAGAAGAGATCCCACAGGTGCCCGAAGATACTGTCGATCTGATTATTCGCCGACATGCCGAACATCGGGCTGCCGCGCAGGCATTGATCTACCTGGATCGAACGCTTCGCTACGGGGAACTCGATGATCTGATCGGCCGCGCGGCGGCGGTCTTGCGCGAAAAAGGTGTTGGGCGCGGCAACGTCGTCGCTGTAATGGTCCCGACTTCGGCGATGCACTGGGTAGTATTTTTCGCGATCGCTCGTCTGGGTGCAATACACTGCGGGGTCAATGTGATGTTCCGCAAAGATGAGCTCAAGCTCCTCTTTGAGGATGCGCAGCCGAGCGCGCTGGTGTGTCTCGACCATTTCTTGCCCGTCGTCGACCAGATTTCGAAGAGTTCCAAGCCCACGACGGTCTTCAGCGTGTCCCTTCGAGATCTCGCCGATCCAGAGTTTCAGCCGTATCCCTCGCTCACCGAGTGGTGGTCGCCCGCAGCAGAGCGCGGCGCGGGTGCGATCTCACTGCTTGAGGCCATGGACCAGGCGGTCCCGGTCCACGAGGGCGCCGAGGTGGACGCGCGCGCCGAGATTGGCCAGATTGTCTACACGGCGGGCACGACTGGAAAACCCAAAGGGGTTGTTCAGTCGCATTTCAATCTCATCCACAATGCGATCACCCACACCATCGTCATGCCCACGATTCAGCGCCCGGTGACGTACTCGGCGCTGCCTCTGTTCCACACGGGTGGGTTTTTTGTCTACTCGATGCCCACTTTCGTTCGGGGCGGAACGGTCATTCCTCGTCCCCTATTCGATCCGCGTGATGCGCTGGCCTGCATTGAGAATCACGCGGTCAACGTGTTCTTCGGTCCCCCGACACTCTTCACGGCTCTGTTGAGCTACGGGTTGGACAGCGTCGATCTGACGAGCCTGAAAGTGTGTGCGACGGGAGCGGCGCCAATCCCCTCGGCGTTGCCGGTGCAGTGGGAGGCCGCCACGGGGCAGGTCTTGTGGGGAGGCTGGGGTATGAGCGAACTCAACAGTTTGGGCACCTACAACGGGTTGCCGGGGCGGCCCGCGCCGGGCACGCTGGGGGTCCCCGTGGTCGGCGAGGTCCGCATCGTGGTTGACGCGCAGGTCGCAGCCAGAGGTCAGGAGGGGGAGATCGAGTACCGGGGTATGCAGGTTTCGAAGGGCTACCTGGGAAAGCCCGCCGAGACCGAGGCCGCTTTCCGGCCGGACGGTTGGTTCCGCACCGGCGATGTCGGACGGATCGACGACCAGGGCTTCCTGCACTACGTCGACAGACAGAAGGACATCATCGTCGCGTCGGGCTACAACATATCTCCGGCCGAAATTGAGCGGGTCCTCCTGTCGCATCCCGCGATTTCGGAGGCGGCCGTGGTGGGGGCGCCGCATGACTACCGCGGTGAAGTGCCCATCGCGTTCGTCGTCGGAGACGTCACCGCGGAAGAGGTGCAGGCGTTCTGCAGGGACAGACTTGCCGCAATCAAAGTTCCGGACCGAACGGTCGTGCTCGACCAGCTGCCGAAGAACACCATGGGGAAGACTCTCAAGAGAAACCTTCTCACCACAGGATCGGGGCGATAGTGTCACGCGCCCAAGAGCTGTCGGCTGCCGCTCGAGGTCGGCGGGAACGCGAGCGGACAGATCGACGGGAGAGCATCCTGGCAGCGGCGCGTGAGACCTTCGCTGCGAGAGGGTTCGCCGGCTCCACGATGGAGGAAGTGGCCCTTCGGGCTGAGATCACCAAGCCAACCCTGTACGGCTACTTCCGGACCAAGGATGAACTACTCCTGCTTTTGATGGTCCCCGTCTTCGCCGACATCGCAACGCAGCTCGAACAGCTGCTGAGCAGCCTCCACAATGAGGAGGTCAGTGGCGGAGAGCAGCTGATAGCCAGTCTGCTGGACGCAGTCTTGTTTCCGTACCGGGCCGACCCGGGTCGGTTTCGGCTCACCCAACTCCTCCACCAAACTCGTTTGGTGGAATCCCTTGACAGCCAGACCCATACAACCCTGGATACACTGGGTCGCAAAGCCTTCAAGCTGGCGCGTTCCATCCTGCGAGAAGCCATGCAGCGCGGACTGATTCGTGACGTGGCTGTCGCGCCCTTGGCCGACGTCATCTGGGGAATCGTTGTCGGCACTATTCAGGTCGAGGACATCAAGAATCGCACCGGTGGACGGGCGCAGCTGCCCGCCGCCCTGCAACTAGCCACCGACCTCCTCGCATCTGCTCTTATTCCAATCGACTGAGGTGCCAGTTCCAAATGACTCACCAACTAGACAACAAGGTAGCAATCGTCACCGGTGCCGCCCGTGGAATCGGAGCCGCAGTCGCAGCCAGACTCTCTGAGTGGGGTGCGACCGTCGTGATGGCCGATCTTGACAGCAATGAACTGAAGACCGTTGCCAGTCAACTCCCTGGACCGTCGACGACAGTCGGCCTCGACCTCACCACGCCAGACGCCGGCGATGTCCTCGTACAGGCCGCAATGGATGCCTACGACAGGCTGGAAATCGTTGTCAACAACGCCGGGTACACCTGGGATGGCCCAGTGCACACCATGACCGACGAACAATTCCAGGCCATGCTGGACATCCACACGCTAGCTCCCTTTCGTATCCTTCGAGCAGCGGCGAAGCCCATGCGTGCCGCGGCAAAGCAGGAGATCGCCAATGGGAAACTACAGCACCGTAAGGTCGTCAACGTCGTTTCCCTGTCGGGGTTGATGGGGCAGGCCGGTCAAGCCAACTACTCGGCGGCGAAGGGCGCAACCATCGCACTGACGAAGGCGTTGGCGAAGGAGTGGGGTGCACTGGGCATCAATGTGAATGCGGTTGCCCCTGGCTTTATCGACACCCGACTCACCGCGGCAGTCGAAGATGGCAACTCGATCGAGGTCGCCGGCTCCCAGCATGCCCTCGGGATTCCCTTGACGATCCGCGCAGGCGCCATAGCTACCAACCCGCTCGGTCGAGTCGGCGAGGCAAGCGAGATCGCAAACGCTGTGGCCTGGCTGACTTCGCCGGCATCCGA
>JBOHEL010000573.1:0-3187 GCA_050700995.1 Sciscionella sp.
CACGTGACAGGCAACTGCGCAGCCGTACCGGCGTCCTGCGCTGAGAAGAAGCCCGAGCCGTCCAGGTTGACCACCGCTGGTAATCCGCGAAACCGGTAGGCATGTGTGCCTGTTGGGACAAGCCTACGGGAGATCGGGTTCTGGTGCGAGATCTGGTGCTCCCGATGCTACAGCCGGGCGGGCACCGCTACGGGAATGTGACGGATCAAGCATGCGACGTCGCGTCGTCGTGCGGCGAATCCTGGCAGTCCCGATCACCTGACGAGAGAAGGCCAGGCTGGGAGTCCTTTGTGGACGTTCCTGAGCTGGCCTTCTGTGGCGGTGCGCGATACTGGGATCGAACCAGTGACCTCTACCGTGTCAAGGTAGCGCTCTCCCGCTGAGCTAATCGCGCGAGGCGGAGGCGGGAATCGAACCCGCGTACAGGGCTTTGCAGGCCCTTGCCTAAGCCACTCGGCCACTCCGCCGTGCTCTCTCGAAGCTGGCGCCTCATTAGCCGCGCCCCATAAGAGTCCGACCCTGGATCGAGGGGCCGCCGCCGAGCGGACGACGGGATTCGAACCCGCGACCCTCACCTTGGCAAGGTGATGCGCTACCAGCTGCGCTACGTCCGCATATCAGGAAGTTCGACCGTGTTGCTTCGGCCGTCCTGCCGTGCAACGGAACTTTATCGGACGGTCGAGCGATGCACAAAGTCGGGGGTGGCGGTACCGACAGTAGGCCACCGGCCACCCGGCGCACTCAGCTCAGGTCGTGTGGAATCAAACCCGCGAGGGCTTCGTCGACATTGACCCAGAGGCGCTCGTTGCCGGGCAGCACCACGTCATAGGTCCGGTCGAGGAAGTCCGCGAGCTCCTCCGCGGCGGCCTCGAACATCGCGTGGCCGGACGGCGAAGACAGCTCGACCACCACGACCTCCGGGTTGTCCCCGGCGGGCCGGATCCGGACGTCGCCCTCACCCGCCTGCGCGATGAGCCCGTCCGCCAGCAGGTCGCGGGAGAACACCCACTCGACCCAGCCGGCGCGGCCGGTCCGGAACGCCGCGATCACGGCATACGGATCGCGGGTGTCGTAGCGCAGCTCTACTTGCACCGGCACGGCAGGCGTGCGGGGAGCCAGTAACTCGAACACCGCCGTCGAGCGGAGCGTCACATGATCGTTGCGCATGGTCTCACCCTTCCACTCCTTCCCCGACCAGTAAACGGCCGGGCGCTACGGTTGTGACGGCAAAGAGACGTGAATCGCTCGCGATTTCTCCCGACATCACTCTTACGGGCCATTGGAACTGCGTAGCGCGACCAGACGATTGCACTGAGTGGGTGATGCATGCAAGTAGCAGTCGTGCCCCGGTTCTGTCTGATCGTGATGTCTGCGCGGCTCCCTGCGGCGCGATTCGCTGGCTGGCCCCGTTGCCGTGGTGTGTCCGACCTCCGGTAGCATCACCGATGCACCGCGAGCGGGCGATTAGCTCAGCGGGAGAGCGCTTCGTTCACACCGAAGAGGTCACTGGTTCGATCCCAGTATCGCCCACAGGATGTTTACGCAGGTCAGATGGCCCGCCGATGATCTTCATCGGCGGGCTGTTGGTGATTTGTCGGACCAGATGGGGATCAGGGTCTGCTGACCACAACCGCGGATCCGAAGGGTTCACGCCGCTTCCCACCCGCACCGGGGCTTTCCTGCCAGATCCACCCGGGTGCAAACGTCGGTGTCCTTGCGCTTGTGCCCGGGCGCAGGATGCGCGGGCACCGTCTTCGATCAGCCACGTCTTGGGCGTGTGGCGTAGGTCATGGAAGTGCCCCGGTGGTTGAGCGGCGACCACCGGCTGTCCTTGTTGCCGACCATGGTGTCGACCTCGCCTTCGAGGCGGCTGAGTGCCAGCACCGCGTGGGCCTCGTCGCGCCGACCACGTTGCGTGAGCCAGCGTGGTGTGAGGGACGAAGAGCATGCCGATCGCGTGCGCGATGCCGCGTACCGCGCCGATGCCGAGCATCCAACGCCCGTTGCCGGGTACACCTTTGAGGCCGAAATCGGCGACGTAGGAGAGCAGGATTCCGAGGGTGACCATGAGCTGGTTCAACGACACTGTGCTGCCACGGATGCGTGTCGGGGCGTGTTCGGCGATGTACATCGGGGCGACGAAAGACGGGGTGCCCACCGAGAAGCCCAGCACCGCGCGGGCCGCGATCAACTGCCCGACGTCGTGCGCGAACGCCGATCTGAGCGCGGCGAGGGTGTAGACGATCCCGGAGTAGAACTTGGTCCACTTTGGACTGAACGGGTCGGCGAGGTAGCCGGAGAGAATGGCCCCCGCCACGGCCCCGAGCAGCAGGCGCCCCACGATCCGGGAAAGATCCAGCGTTGGCAACCGCATGTCCACGTCGTTCTCGGCCGACGCGACGGCACGACCAGGGGCCGGCACCTGCGGGCAGCCACGGTGCGTCCCACCCTCGAGGTCATGGTCACCGAGTCACCCCGCTCGTTGCGCAGGCGTTTCGACCCCGATGCCGGGCTCGCGCTCATCGATCCGGAAGCATCTCCGTAGCGATGAGCCGCGGCGTGACGCCCGGCGGTTCGAGCCTCGAGAGTCGTATCGTGGTGGTCATCCTGCGGTTCCTGATCCGGCCGCAGATCGATCGCGTGCTCCTCCGCGGCTGTGGGTACGTCGCCTCCGCGCTCTGCTGGCAGCCGGTGCGTGACCTGCCCGCTGTCGAAGCTGCCCGCCCGCCCGGTGCTGGCAGTCGGCTATCGCCGGGCGCCCGAAAACCCGTATGTCGTGGCAGCCGACGGCATCCGCGCATCGACATCGCTCAAGGCGCTCGATGCAATGGCCGACGAAGCACGGACCAACCGCATGGCCGGACCGGCCCTTACCAGTGGGACCGAAGGCAAACCGACCGATGCGCCGCGCTGAAAGTGGCTCTTGTTCCCAAGAGGTGCATGAACGCCACTTTCACCAGCATCAACGACACAAGAGCCACTTTCAGCATCTAGCGCTGTATCGGTCATCCCAGGGTGTCCGTCGTCACAGGCGGAATGGTTGAGCGTTCAACTGTGTTGGTGGGCACTGAGAACGTTCAGCCGACCCGGGAGTGAACATGACGACCACAGAGGCCCCCGACCTGATCGAGATCGATCGCACCGCGCAGGACCTGCTCTTCCGCCAGGCGCGCACCGCTAACAGCTT
>JBOHEL010000574.1:0-3184 GCA_050700995.1 Sciscionella sp.
GCACACTCCGTCGACCTCGGCGAGCGCCCTGGGCAGTGATTCGGGTGTGCGTAGATCACCTTTGAGCCGGGCAACACCTTCGGGCAGCGCGGACGCTCCAGAGCGGGTCAGTCCGGTCACGTCGTGCCCCTGCTCGACCAGCAGTGCGGCCACCGCGTAGCCGACGAAACCGGCGGCCCCGGTGACCAGAACCCTCATGGGCCAAGTAGCTGATGCCGGTACCGCCATGCCAGCTCGATGCAGGCGCGGGAAATCGGGGACAACGGCTCAGTCCGCAGCCGCTCGCGGGCCGCCGCGGTGAACGGGATTCCCACCGTGGGACGGCCGGCCTCGGTGCTGACCGCGGCACCTTCCTCATTCACGGCGACCATGTTGGAAAATAAAGCATCGAACACGGGTGCCGCGATGACCGCGACGGTGAGCAGCTCTACCCACAGGGTGAGCGGTTCGAGCACCATGGCGCAGGCGAAGACGCGGAAGTCACCGGCCTGGCGTGCCCGCTCAAAGGAAACGAATGGCTCGTCGGTGTCGTAGGCGATCGGGTCGACGCTGTTGCCATCGTGCTCGTCGTTGCCGAGGAACTCCTCGGAGAACTCGCGCTGGACGTTACGCCAGAGCGAGAAGTCATTGGTTTGATGCGCCGGTGCCAGGGCCGCGGGCTGGAAAACACCTGCGGGTACCACGTGGTACATGCCGCCAGCAGCGGCCACCGATTTGGCGTCCCGCCGATGCAGGTAAATACGGTGGCCCTCGATGGAGTCGCGTCGGATCGTCAGCGTATTGATGCTGGGCAGCATCGACCGCGCGGACAGGTCGAATGGGTCGGTGATGCTCCGACGGAACGGCAGGTCCGCGAAACTAGGTCGCTTTTTGCCCGCGGTGAGCCAGGCTTGTGCAAACTCGTGTCCGAGTGCTTCACCCACGTCGAGAACATCGAAGTAGCTCGTGTAGTTGAACCCCAGCATTCCGCGGGGACCTGACCATTGGACGTCAAGCAGTCGATAGCTGACGCGATTATCGAGCAGTTTGGGTCGGGCGAGGTCGCGCAGCGCGCGCGAGTAGCGGTCATAACGCTCACCGTTGACCATCAGAGGCCGCGCGCCTGCTGACTGTGGAGCCTTACCTCCCAGGTGCGGTGTCGGCGATCCGGCGCGCCACGCCAACTCGATGTCAGACAGGTCTACCGGACCGTCTGGCACCCAGCTCGCTGATGTGAGGACCGTCGTTCCGGGGATGCGCTGCTGAGCGGGGTACAGCTCGGCGGCCAGATCACCCAGAACCGCGCGGTGGGCGTTGAGTCGGCACCGGGTATCCCGCCAGCGTTCCTGACTCTCCTGGACCGGGGCCGGCCGTTCACTGATATGCGAGGCGAACGGGTGCGCGTCGGCCGACTGGTCCGGCAGAACGCCAAGGCGCTCCGGCGGGATGCCGAGCTTCCGCGCGATGTGACGCAGCTCGGTAACATCTCGCAGGGTCTGGGTGCCTTTCTCCAGCTTCGACAGCCGTGACTGTGTGGTGTTCAGGCGGGCAGCCGCGTCCTGCTGAGTCAGCCCCTCATACGTGCGGTACCAGCGGATGATCTGCCCCACATCCGAACCATCCGGCGGCGCTGAGGCGGCGTGCGCGACCTGCAACCAGCCCATGAAGCTCCCGTCCGCAGTGGTTTCAGCCGTTCCCGTCATGATCGCAGATGACGGAGAAGCTGTCAGGTCGTCCATCGCTGTCGCGGTGTCGTCCTCAGCGGCATAAGCCGGACTCTCAAGCGGCGGGCTGGTAGGCACCGGCCCGGCGCCCGTTTCGGCGGTATTCCTGGTAAATCGTGCTTGGGTCCCCTCTCCGGCGCGTTCCAAGGTGGTATCCAACGCTTGCTGCATCTCGGCGCTGGGTACCCGGTCCGGCTTCTGGTGCCACGTTGCGACCGTCCTGACCGCGGTACCCAGATGCGCGGCGAACGACTCATTAGTCATCCGTAGCGCGGCCTGGAGCGCGCACGCGGTGCGACCCGTCCACAGCTGCACCGGCTCCATCAGAAACAGCCCCGAAAGTCTCGAAGTGCACTACAAATGCACTGGAAGCGCCCTAGTGATGCATCGTCGGTGCATGGTTGGTCTGGCCGATTCGCTATTGACTTATCGGCATGAGCAGTAGCCACCCGGAACACTCAGCCCCCCACCCTTTTTCGGTTCGAGTCAACGAACCTGATCACCGCTTCGACGTTGGCGTTGATCTCTTCGAGTCGGTCACTCAACTCACCAATCGCGCCGAGTCGTGTCTCTATCTGCGCAAGCCGATACTCAATCGCGGCCAGTTTTCCCGGAACGTCGTCATCAGAACGGCTCACCGGTTCGCCGATGTTCGGGGCACGTTGACCCGTCAGTACAGCGACCAGATGCTGCGGGTGCCACTCAAGCGCCATCGACAGCGCTTCCAACGTGCGGGCGCTTCGCCGACGCTGCGCGGAGTTGTGGTAAAGCTCGCCGACCGTTGCCTTCGAGACTTGCGAGCGCTCAATCAGCTCGCGTTGATTGATGCCGAGTTCTGTCATGCGCTGGCTGATCGCCTGCGCGACGGCCATCCAGTCCTCCGCCACATATTCCTCCGTGCTCCACCTGGCGCCAAAGAGTAGCGCGGGCTCATACGGCTTGGCGGAGGGATCCGGGCAGGGCACATTCACGCTCTTACTCGTATTAAATCATCCAGATAAAAGTCATTAAATCATCCCGTTAATGCCACGGGGTGCCCGGCTCAGCGGTGTCGTGCCTGCCAGCAACCCGCCGAACCGGGTCTCCCCACCACCCAGCTTGAGCGATCGAGGAGATCGAAAATGTTACAGGTCCACACCTGCGTCAGTGTCCACTGTGACCGCTGCCGGGATGCTCTCGGTGGTCCTTTGTTTCAGGCGCACTACCGCACCGAGAAGGCCGCTCTGGATGCGGCCGCCGCCCAGCGGTGGCGGACTGGCCCGGGTCGGAGGTTGTTGTGCTCGGCCTGCGTCCCGGTCCTGACCTGTGACGCCCAGGGCCACGACTTCAGTACCTGGCGTCACCCCGTCACCGCCACCGGGCACCCGGCGCTGAGCGAGTACCGGCATTGCTGGCGCTGCTGTCGGCACGAATCCCGCCCGGCCACCCCGAGCAACCACGACGGAGGCGAACTCCGATGAACCCCACGCAGTTAGAGGTCC
>JBOHEL010000575.1:0-3175 GCA_050700995.1 Sciscionella sp.
CGACGAACTCGACAATGGTGCCATGGAAGAAGATAAGGCCCACATTGCCGAGTGCACCAAGACCTGCCCCGATCGTCATCACCCACGCGAACCCGAGCGCCCTGCCGAGCCGGGCGGTGAGCAGCGCCATCACCGCCGCGGTGGCGAGGATGGGAAGCAGCACCAGCCCGATGGCGAAACCGCTCAGGCCGAGCCCGTAGCCAAGCTTGGTCGGTAGTGCCATGAACGTCGATGACGCGACCTGCCCTCCGACGCTGCCGAAGTAGACACTCACGCCCACGACATAGACGGGCACCAGTTGCGGCCGGAACAGGAACCGCAAATCCGCCAGCGGTTCCCGAACGCGTAACTCCATGACGACCCAGCCAACGAGCACCAGCGCGCCAATGACGAGCGGCGCGAGAATACGGATCGATCCCCAGCCCCATTCCGGGCCCTTGTTGAATCCCAGCAGCAACAGCACCAGACCCAACCCGAGCAACAACGCGCCCGGCAGATCGACACGGCGGCCTGCCCTGTCGGGGGCCGGCTCGGTATGCCCGAGGAATAGCAGCCCGAAGCCGAGCACCGTGCCGATGGCAGGCAGCCACAGCGCCCAGCCGGGTCCACCCGCCGCCAGCACCAGCAGACCCGTCGCGGCCGAGCCCACCAGCAGGCCGAACAGCAGGATCGAGGAGAGGTAGGCGATACCGCGGTTGGTCCGCTCGGCGGAGAAACGCGAACGCATCAACCCGAACATCAGCGGCAGGAACGGCGGGAAGGCCCCCTGCAACACGCGACCGACCAGCAAGGTCGGGAAGTTCGGTGCGACGGCGATCAAGATGGACCCGAGAGCGACCACACCGAGCAGCACGCGCAACATGCGGCGGTGGCCGTACATGTCACCGAGCCTGGCGAACAGCGGGGTCGAGACCCCTCCGGCCAGTGTGAATGCGATCAACGCCCAGGAAACCGTGCCTACGTCGACTCCGAACTCGGCGGCCAGCGCCGGGTACAGCGGCGTGAAGTAAACCTGCAGGACACCGCTGAACAGTTCCACGAACAGCAACGAGGCGATCGTGACGCGGAACGTTCCGGTCGGGCGTGAGTGCTTTGAGGGCGCGGTCAGTGATGTGGCCATGGTTACTGCGCCTCCTCAATCGCTGGGTGCGGTAGAGCCGCGTGGCCCGCCGTAGACTCGAATCGTCGTGTCCGAGAGCACAGCACCGGTCAGAACGCAGGATCCAGTCATGAAGCCGTTGGTTATGCAGGATCAGGTCAGGATCGACGAAGTTGATCTGGCCCTTGTCAACGCGCTACAGATCCAGCCGCGCGCGCCGTGGGCGCTCGTTGGTCGTGTGCTGGGTATCGATCCGGTGACGGCCGCACGACGCTGGGCGCGGCTGGAGGCGGCGGGGATGGCGTGGGTGAGTTGCTACCCGCCAACCACACCGGACACCAGCATGGCATTCATCGAGCTGGTGTGCGAACCTGGCTACGGCGTCGCCGTGGCGCAGCAGCTGGCCGGAGATCCTCAGGCGATCAGCGTGGACGTCACCGCGGGCGATCGAGACGTCTTCGTCACCGTGCTGACGCCGGATCGGGACACCATGTCCGAGTATCTGCTCGACCGCCTGGGGCGCGTGCGTCACCTGCAGCGGGTGCGCAGCCATGTGGCCGTCCGGCTATACACCGAAGGCAGCCGGTGGCGGTTGCGTTCCCTGGATCGCCACCAGAGCGCGGCACTGCGCTCGGCGCCACCGGAGGCCGGACATGCGGCTCGGACGATGCGACCTCCCAACGAGGAGGATTGGGCGATCGCCGTGACGTTGGCTACCGACGGGCGCGCCTCGATCGGCACGCTCGCGGCCGCATCGGGCGTGAGCGTGAGCACCGCACGCCGCCGACTCGACCGGATGCTCGCGGGCCAGCAGATTCGCCTGCGCTGCGAGTTCACTCGCGCATTGTCCGGTTGGCCGGTCAACGCATGGCTGTTCACGCGGGTGCAGCCGAGTCAGCTCGACGAGGCCGGTCGGTTGCTGGCGCGCATTCCCGAGGTCCGCACCGTCACCGCTACTGCGGGGCCCTGCAACCTCATCATGGCGGTATGGCTGCGCTCGCTCAGCGATGTGCCGGAACTGGAGAAGCAGATCTCCCGCGAGATGCCGTATCTGGACATCGTCGACCGCAGCGTGGTGGTGCGGCCCATCAAACTGGTCGGTCGCCTACTCGGCAAGGAGGGCCATGCTACCGGCGCGGTCATCCCAGTGGACACCCGTCGCCTGCCCACGACGGTAGAGCGGTGGCGCACCCGGAGCGGAGGAGCCGATGAGCGAGGTCCAGCAGCGTCGAGTGTCGATATGGCACCGTCCGATGCGGGCCCACGACCCGCACGAGACCGGGCGTGTGGCGACACCGCTTGAGCTGCTGTTCGACCTGGCGTTCGTGGTCGCCGTCGGTTTCGCGGTCACCGAACTGCAGCACACGTTGAGCGCGGGCCACCTCGGTCTCGGGACCGGCCGTTACCTGATGGTGTTCTTCGCGATCTGGTGGGCATGGGTGAACTTCTCGCACTTCGGCTCGGTATACGACACAGACGACGTGCCCTACCGGGTGTTCACGGTGATCCAGATAGGCGGGGTGTTGGTACTCGCCGCCGGGGTGGCCCCGGCGTTCGCCAGAGCCGACTTCACCGTGGTGGTGATCGGCTACGTCATCATGCGCATCGCCATGGTGGGACAGTGGCTCCGTGCCGCGATCGAGTTCCCGGAGGGCCGCTCCAGCTCACTGCGCTTCGCCATCGGCGTGTTCACCTGCCAGCTCGGCTGGGTGGGGCGACTGTTCCTGCCCGAGCAGCTCGGTTTGGCCAGCTTCCTCGTGATGGTGCTCGCCGAACTCGCTGTTCCGGTATGGGCTGAGACGCGCGGCGCGACGACCCGATGGCACCCCCACCACCTCGCGGAACGTTACGGGCTGTTCGTGCTGATTGTGCTCGGCGAGCAGGTCGTTTCCTCTACCCACGCGATCATCGACGGGTTGGCCCATCCCGAGCACCTCGGCGGCATGATCGTGATCGCGGTCAGTGCACTGGTCATCCTGTTCACCATGTGGTGGCTGTACTTCGACAGCTCCGACCACGAGATGCTGACCGGGGTAGCGGGCACCATGGCCTGGGGCTACGGGCACTACCTGGTGC
>JBOHEL010000576.1:0-3172 GCA_050700995.1 Sciscionella sp.
CGAGTTGGGTCGTTACCGCACCTTTGCAAGGCAGGGGTTAGGGGTTCGATTCCCCTCAGCTCCACCCAGTCTGACCAGCACTTTTAGGCGCTTGGGCCCTCGCGCCGTTCGGCACCTGTCGGGACGGTCATGGACCGGCTAACCCCTGGTACTCCAGCTATGGGTGCGAGTCTTCGCGAGCTCGCCGACATGCTCAGTCCGCTGGCGCACGGCATGACCGCTACCGCCCGGCGTGGTGAAACGGATCCGCGCGTTGGCGGGGGACTGCTCGCCGGACACTGCCGGTTATCGGCCCACCGCGCCGGCACCTGCTCCCATTCTCCTTCCGCATCGCAGGATTACCCACCAGCGCCGCGCAGCGCACCGTCGGCATGGCAGCGAGGCGCAATCCCGGTTTGCACGCTTGCCACGGAAACCGGGTCGGTATCCTCGTCCTCACCACCACGACGGCGAGCAGCCAGCCGAGGGCACCGCGATGCGGCTGCCGGTAAGGAAGGACTGCAGTCGTGAATATCGAACGAGGTGTCAAAAGCTACCGTTTCGCCCGCCACCACTGCGCCCGCCACCACTGCGGCCGCGCCACCGTCGCCGCTCACGAGAAGGGCACAGCCTGATGAGCGGGCGACGACAGCAGAGCCCCGCAGAAGCGGTCGGGAACCACACTCTGCGGGTACACCCCTCACTCGCGCAGCCGACAGAGGCCGTGCTGCCAGCGCAACTCCAAGCCGAGAAATCGCCAGCTGGCGCACCCTTGCTACAGGTGTCGCAAGGCCCAGGCGCCGGTACGAACTTCGCGCTGCCGCCGGGCACCACCCGCGCCGGCAGGTACCGCGCCTGTGAGCTCATGCTGGATGACCCCAGCGTGTCTCGAACCCACGCCGAGTTCCGACGCACCGATCAGCACGTGGTCTTGAGCGATCTCGGATCCCTCAACGGTACGTACCACAATCGCAGCCCCTGCCAGGAAGTCATCCTCGTCGACGGCGACGAGATCTGGATCGGCACGTTCCACGCCATCTTCCGCGACCGCCCACCCCCATCGGCCAGCGGCTGAGTCCCAGCCATCGGGACCTTCCGGGGCGGATCAGGTGAAGCGGTACCCCGGCCGCCATCGCGACACCGCCGGCACCGGCCGGGCAAGCGGATCGGCCTTGGTGAGCGGCGCAGCCTTCCCGTAGACCTTCGTCAGTTGCGTCGGGGTCAGGCAGAAGACGTGGTCCTCAGCGGACGCCGCCCACTCGTGAAGTTCGGTCGAGGGGAGTTCGCTGGTAGATGCCGCGATGACGACGTTGCCCGGACGGAGCTTCTCCAAGACACCGGCCTCGGCGAACGTCAGTACGTTCTGGAACACCTCGACGGCCGCTGCGGCTGCCCGCCGCGCGAAGCTGAGGTCGGCGGCGTCCCAGATGTTCGCGGTATAGAGCCCGCCTGTCCGCAGCACCCTCGCGATCTCCAGCAGAAACTCCACGGCGGCGAGGTCTGTGACCACATCGCCGCCACGGACGACATCCAGCACGACCAGATCGACGTCAGCGTCCGGCAGCTCCGCGATCCCAGCCTGGCCATCCCGCGTGCGAACCCGCAACCCCGGCACGCCATCAAGTTCCAGGTGCTCCGGCACGAGGTCGACCAGTTGGCCGTCGAGCTCGAACACAGTCTGCTCCGACCCCGGCCTGCTCGCGGCGAGGTACCTGGGGAGCGTGAAGCCGCCGCCACCTACATGCACCGCCGACACCGAGGCGCCCCGTGGCCAATGCCGGTCGAGGACCTGGGCGATCCAGACGGTGAAGGGCATCTTGAGGTACGTCGGATCCGCGAGATCCACGTACGACTGCAGGACGCCGTCGACCGACACCGCCCACCCGGCGGTGCGGGCCGGATCCGGAACCAGCTCGGCGATGCCGAACCTGACCGGCCCTTCCACGACCTCGCGAGGTCCCATACTGGTGTCCAACGAAGGTATCTCCGGTTCGCCCGAGCCGCTTCACAGACGCTGCGGGACCCCGGCAGCAGCCTGGCTGATACTAGAAGGTGTGTGAGGCTTGAAGATCCAGCAGCATGGTGTCGCCGTGCTCGCGGCTCTCGACGACCTGGTAACCCTCCGCGCGGTACAGGCCCAGCGCTTGGCGGAATTGTGTTGCCCGACCGATGAATTCGGGGGCATCGCCGGGTCCACATCGGTGACATGCTTCGCCGTATTTCCGAAGGGAATCACCATGCCAACCAGAGATACCGCGCCCGTCGGCGCGCCATGTTGGATCGATCTGATGACGTCCGACGCCGAGCGCAGTCGGGAGTTCTACTGCGAGTTGTTCGGCTGGACTGCGGAGGAACCGAACGAGCAGTTCGGTGGCTACTTCAATTTCCGCAAGGACAACGTCCGTATCGCCGGATGCATGACAAACCCGCCCGGCTCGGGCGGTTCCGACGTGTGGTCGGTCTACCTTGCTACCGACAACGCCGCGACGGCACTCAAAGTCGTCACCGCGAGCGGGGGCCAGATCACCGTCGACGCCATGGAGATCGAGGACCTAGGCACCATGGCCGTCGTCGATGACCCAGGCGGCGCGAGCATCGGTCTGTGGCAGCCAGCCCAGCACAGGGGATTCGGAGTCCTCGGCGAGCCTGGCACGCCGAGCTGGTTTGAGCTGCACACGCGGGATCACAAGGCCTCGGTCGACTTCTACCGTGACGTGTTCGGCACGGATACGCACGTCGCAAGCGACACCCCGGAGTTCCGTTACACGATTCTCAAGCACGGTGAGGACTGGCTTGCCGGGATCATGGACGCGACGGCCATCCTTCCCTACGGTGCCCCGGCACAGTGGTCGGTGTACTTCGGGGCGGACGACACAGATGCCGCACTGGCCAAGATCGTGGACCTCGGCGGCGCTGTTGTGATGCCGGCCGAGAACACCCCCTACGGGCGCCTCGCGGTAGCCGCCGACCCCGGTGGCATCCTGTTCAAGCTGGTGGCAGCCAACGATGCCATGCCGGGTAACGCACCGTGATCGATAGTCGGGTGCCGCACTGACCTGCCACCCACGCCGCACGGCGTGGGTGGCAGGGTCGCTGTGCGCGCTGCCAGGATGGCCACATGCTGAGCATCGGAACGATTGTCATGGGCGTCTCGGATGTACGGCGTGCCGCCGATTTCTGGATGCGGGCACTG
>JBOHEL010000577.1:0-3168 GCA_050700995.1 Sciscionella sp.
CTCGGCGTCGGCGGAGCGCCCGGCGGCGAGCGCGAGGTCGGCGAGTTTGTTGTAGGAGATCGAGAGGTCGCGACGGTAGGTGGTGTTGCCCGGTTCGAGTTCGTGCTTGCGTTCGTCGATCACCAGTACGCCCTGGAAGATGGCCTGCGCTTGGGTACTGCGGCCATGCTCACGGGCAAGATCACCTAGGGCATCTGCCGAGATGCTGAGCGCGGCCTGCGTGGGCGTGGGCAGGGTGGCGACCCGATGGTCTGTCAGCAGTTTGGTGTGGAGCCGGGCCAGGCCGTCGAGCAGTCCGGTACGCCCGGGGCGTTGCGGTGTCCCGCAAGCTTGTTCGGTGCAGCGCCCCACGAGGGCCGCGTGGCGCTGCACTAGCGCCGTGGCCACGATCTCCTCGGTCCCATTGTCGGCGGCGAGGTGGAGCAGCACCTCCAACGCCTGTGTCAGCTGCGCGTTGGACCGGAGGTCCAATGTGGTGGAAAGCAGCGCCAGCCCGCCCTCGTCCGCCCACAGTGTGCGGGTGATGAGAGCCTCGCCGAGCCGGTCGGGGCGTAGCGGGTTCCACCGGTCGGGACCTTCGTACAGGCCCCGCAGCCAGCGGTCGAGCCGGCGCCGCGACGCGGTCGCCGGTTCGCCGGCCAATTCGGGAACGAGTGCGAAAAGCGCCTCAGCTTCGGCATCGTCGCGGGCGCCGGCCAGGGTGACCAGCGCCACACACCGCTCCAGCAGTGGGTGGTCGACCTCGTTGATCCGGGCTCGCCAGTGCCGGATCTCATGATCGAGCGCCCGGTCCACCGGGGGCCGCCGAACTGGTGTCGGGCCTGGAGTTCCTCAAGGAGTACCGGTTCGGTGACCGCATCGCGGACCACACCTTTTGCGTGGTCTGCGGCGTGATGCCGTTCTACCGGCCGAAATCCCGGCCGGTCGGGTATCGCAGCGTCAACGCCCGGTGCATCAGCCTGGAGTTCGCGGACGACGTCGAGTGGGTGGAGTTCGACGGGCAGAACTGGCAGGCCAGCATGGACGCCGGGATGTACCAGGTGACCGAGTAGATCGCGGTTGGCAGAATTACATGACACGTGAAGTGGAAACACCTGTGGGGAAAACTCGGATGAGCACGGTCACGCTGCTCATTCTTTGTGTGTGCGTGCTGGTCGTGAACATGGACATCACGATCATCAACGTGGCCATCGGCACGATCGCGCAGTCGTTGCACGCGACGACGTCGGACATACAGTGGGTGACCGCGATCTACACGCTCGCGGGCGCCGCGGCGATCATCGTCACGGGGAGCCTGTCGGACAGGTTCGGCACGCGGAACGTGCTGGCGGCCGGGATCGGGCTCTTCGGCGTGGCGTCCGCGCTGGGGGCGTGGGCACCGTCGGTCGGCTGGGTCGTCCTGGCCAGAGCCGTGATGGGGCTCGGCAGCGCGGCCATCCTGACCGCCAGCCTCGCGTTCATCACCAAGCTCGGTTCGGAGGGCGAGGCGAAGCGGGCGCTCGGCTACTGGTCGGCCGCGGCGGCCCTGGGGCTGCCTCTCGGGCCGATCGTCTGCGGACTTCTGTTGGACCGGTACTGGTGGGGGTCGATCTTCCTCATCAACGTCGTGGTCTGCGTGGCCGGCCTGGTCGTGGTGGTGGCGGTCATGCCCAACATCCGTGCGCCGCAGGTCCGGCCCGTCGACTGGATCAGCGTCGCCCTCCTGGCGGCCAGCATGTCGTCGTTCATCTTTGGCCTGATCTACGTCGGGGTGCCCGGCAGCACGGCCGGAGCAGTCATCGCGATCTGCGGCAGCCTGGTGTTCGGCGTGGTGTTCGGCGTCCGTCAGAAGGGGAGCCGGACGCCGTTGATCGCCGCGGAGAGGGTGAAGAACTGGTCGTTCGCCGGGTCGATCACCACGCTGACGATCCTGTTCCTCGTCATGGCCGTCGTCCTGTTCACGATTCCGGTGTTCCTCCAGTTCGGGCACGAACTGGAGGTGCTGGACGTGGGCGTCCGGATCCTGCCGCTCGCGGTCTTCCTCGCCGTGGCGGCGAGCACCGCCGGTCGCGTGTCCAGCAGCGTCAAGCCGGAGTGGATCGCGGCGAGCGGCTTGGCGTTCGCGCTGCTCGGAGTCAGCGGTCTGGCCGTCTTCGGCGTGGGCATGCCGCAGTTCGGGCTGATAGCCGCGCTGGCCGCCATCGGGCTCGGCGTCGGGCTGGCCCAGCCGACCACGCTGGGCAGTGCGATGCACGCGTTCCCGGCTGGGGAGAGAGGCGTCGCGGCCGGGGTCATCAACTCCGCTCGGCTCTCGTTCAACGCCATCGGTGTCGCGTTGGTCGGTGTAGTCACCGCTGTTGGGATGTCGTGGAACCTCGACGTGTTGCCGACGGCTGCCGGTGGAGCCGCTCAGGACTCCTGGGTGGAACAGGGAAGCCGGTCGTGTTCTTCGACGGGTGATGTCGCGGTGTGCTCGGCGTACACGAGCAGTTTGTCCTTGCTCTACGCGGTTTGTGGCGTTCTGCTGTTACTGGCGCTCGGAACGCTCGTCGGATCGATGAGGTCGAACCGTTCCGCGGTGTAGTTGTGCGGTGAGCGCCTTGCCCCTGAGGTGATGGGGCAGGCGCTCACGCGTCAGGCGTTGCGGGTCGCCATGATCGCGCCGTGCGATCGAGATCCGGGATCAACGCGGGTGTCGCGGACCGTGACGGAGAAACCGGCCTCTTCGACCGTGCGGCTGAGAACGTCGATTGGCCAGAAGTACGCGGTGGTGATCGCGTGGTCGAACGGTGCGATTTCCGGACCCTCGAAGAATCCCAGGAGAAGTCCGCCGCCGGGTTCGACGCATCGAGCGAATTCGGCCATGATGCCGACGATCTGCTGTGGTGGCGTGTGGATCAGCGAGTACCACGCGAGGACGCCGGCGAGGCTCGCGTCGGCGACGTCGAGCTCTTCGGCACGGCCCACCCTGAACTCGACGTTCGGGTAACGCTCCTGAGCACGGCCGACGAATTCCGGCGTCGGGTCGACGCCGGCGATGGTGATTCCTTGCTCGTGCAGCCAGTTCGTCCATTGTCCCGGCCCGCATCCGACGTCGAGGATCTGCCCGCTGGACTGCTTGTGGGCCCAGGTGCCCACCAGCTCGCGATCGGGGGACGCGGTCGCCTCGATGCTGCCGAGGGCGTCGAT
>JBOHEL010000578.1:0-3167 GCA_050700995.1 Sciscionella sp.
ACGTCGCCTTCAGTGAGTCACTACCGCCCGTCCACGAGACGCCGCTGATGGTGGTCGTCGCCAACGTGGTCCGCATCGTGGTGGTCGAAGGCCCGGTGCTTGGGCATCGGCTGCATCAGGCATATCGGGATGCCTATGGCGGGCAGCGCGTGGGTAAGGAGATTGCGCGCTTGCTTAATCGGGCGATATCGCTCGCCGAACGCCGCCGCCAGATAATCTCGGACAATCCGCTTAAGGAATCAGGCATCAAGCCGAGAACTTTTCGGCTGCCCACCCAACCGCAAGTTGTACCTCGGGAGCTCGGGCCGCGAACACTCGAGTTGGTGCCGCCCGTCGAACTTGCGCATCACCTCGCCGACCTGTTCACCGCAGACAACATGCAGTCCGAGGAGGAACATTTTCGGGCGGTCCTGGACTTGCTCGGGCTCAAGCGCCTGACCGACAACGTCAAATCGGTTCTCAGGTCTGCGCTGGAGCTCGTTCCAGATGACAACGCGAATCGCAATGGGTAGTTCCAAGAGTCTGGTGTCCCACGGAATGTGGGAGATCGCGCCGCAGCGTCCGCGGCAAAGCCAAGTTGTCTCTACGCTCGATATCAGTGGCGGTTCGCCGCGGTATGGGTCCGACTGAAATGTCTGAACAGCGGGCTACCCTCCCGGGCGTGCACGAGGGTCTCTACGAGTCGCTGCTGACTGAAAGGTTGCACCAGGCGCTGGTTGGAAGACCTGACCTGCAGCTCGAGATCGACCGCATTGATGAGGGTGAGCAGCCGCTGACGATCGCGCGGCATCTCACGCTGGTGATCGAGCGTTCGCTTCGCGCCGCTGCCACGCCGAAGGAGCGCGCCGACCTAGTGCACCAAATCCTGGCGGCCCTGCCTGACCCCGATGTGACGATCGAGGCGCTGCATCAACGCGAGTCCGGCAAAATCGAGCGCCTCGACGAGGTCATGGCGGCGAACCGGCTCGGTGTCGCCCGGTTGCCTCGGCCGGCGACTCCGTTGTCGGACACGGCGCTAATGACCAACGCGCACAACGAGCCGACGCTGGCCGCCGAGCTGCGCGCCGAACTCGCCAGTGCTGATCGGGTCGATCTGTTGTGTGCCTTCGTCAAGTGGCAGGGTCTGCGGCTGCTCGAAGGCCCGCTCACCGACCTGCGTGAGCGCAACGTGCCCCTGCGCGTGATCACGACGACGTATCTGGGCGCCACCGACGCCCGGGCCCTCGACGCCTTAGTGGACGAGTTCGGTGCCGAGGTGCGGGTCAACTACGAAACCGACCGCACCCGGCTACACGCCAAGGCATGGCTGCTGCGCCGCAACACCGGATTCCACACCGCCTACGTGGGATCGAGCAACCTGTCACATGCCGCGTTGGTCGACGGGTTGGAGTGGAATGTTCGGCTCTCGGCGGTGTCGACGCTGCATCTGCTGGAGAAGTTTCGCGCGACTTTCGACTCCTACTGGGAGAACCGTGAATTCGAACCGTACCGACCGTCCGCTGACGGTGATCGGCTGCGCGACGCGCTCGCTGTCGCGGCGGGTGGACGTAAACGCGACGAGCTGGCGATCACACTGTCCGGACTGGAGGTGCGTCCCAAGCCGTTTCAGGCCGAGATGCTCGAAGAGCTCGACGCGGAGCGCACCGTGCATGATCGACACCGCAACCTGATTGTGGCGGCCACCGGCACCGGCAAGACCGTGGTCGCCGCACTGGACTACCGTCGGCTGGTTCGCGACGTACATGGCCGCGATCTGACACTGCTGTTTGTCGCGCACCGCAAGGAGATCCTCAAGCAGGCGCGCCGCATGTATCAGGAGGTGCTGACCGACGCCACGTTCGGTGAACTGCTCGTCGACGGGGAGCAGCCCAGCAAGTGGCGACATGTGTTCGCCAGCATTCAGTCCCTGTCTGCGGGACGACTTTCGTCCCTGCGGCCGGATCACTTCGACGTCGTGGTGATCGATGAGTTCCACCACGCCGAAGCGGCCTCCTACCGTCGGTTGCTCAACCATGTTCGACCCATCGAGCTGCTCGGTCTGACGGCGACGCCGGAGCGTGCTGATGGCGTCGACGTGCGGGAGTTCTTTGATGGGCGGGTCGCCAGCGAGCTGCGGCTATGGGAAGCGCTAGAACAGAATCTGCTCTGCCCGTTTCATTACTTTGGCATTCACGATGGCGTTGATCTGGACGACCTGCAGTGGAAGCGCGGCGGATACGACCTGGCGGCATTAAGCAACGTCTATACCGGCAATGATGCGCGGACCCGGATCGTGCTGAAGGAGCTGCGCGACAAGGTGGCTGACCTAGGGGTGATGCGTGCGCTGGGGTTCTGCGTCAGCGTCGACCACGCTCGCTACATGGCGGAGCAATGTGTCGCGGCAGGTGTTCCGGCGCGAGCCGTGTGGGCGGAAACACCTTCGGTCGAGCGTCACGCTGCGCTCACTGCACTACGGAACCGGGAGATTAACATCATCTTCGCGGTCGACCTGTTCAACGAGGGACTGGATATCCCCCAAGTCGACACGGTGCTGTTTCTTCGGCCGACGGAAAGCGCCACGGTGTTCCTGCAGCAGCTTGGGCGCGGGCTGCGCTTGACGGAAGGTAAGACCGTGCTGACCGCGTTGGACTTCGTTGGCCATCAACGACGGGAGTTCCGTTTCGATCAGCGCTTTCGAGCTCTCACCGGGCTTGGTCGCAAGGACCTGGTCCGCCAGATCGAGGACGGTTTTCCGTTTTTGCCATCGGGGAGTCAGATTGTGCTCGACCCGGTGGCGCGAGACGTCGTTTTGGAGAACGTCCGTCAGCAAGTGGCGCCACGTTGGGCGGCGCTGGTGTCTGAAGTGCGATCGCACCCGAACAACGACCTCGCATCGTACTTGGACGAATCTGGCCGCAGTTTGGAAGACGTGCTGCGCCCCTCCCAGTCGTGGACAACGCTGTGCCGCGACGCCGGAAAGCTTGCCGCCGAGCCCGGTCCGCGTGATCGGGGGCTGATTAAGCGTATTCGTGCACTTGCCCATGTCGACGACCGTCAGCGACACGCCGGCTACCGCGCCATCTTGAGTCACAACGGAACAGGTGGGAGCCCCGCCCAGCAGCGGCTGGCGGAAATGCTGTTCTACTCGCTGTTTCCCGACGGTGGTGGATTCAACAGCACCGCAGACG
>JBOHEL010000579.1:0-3167 GCA_050700995.1 Sciscionella sp.
TACCTACTCGGGTTAGGGTACTAGCGAGTAGGGTCGGCTGGCGATGATAGGAAGATCACGAGTCACATGCGTGTGCTGATGCTGTCATGGGAATACCCGCCGGTCGTCGTCGGCGGGCTGGGCAGGCATGTCCACGCCCTGGCACGCCACCTCACCAACGCTGGTCACGACGTCGTGGTGCTCGCAAGGCAGGAAGCGGGCACCGACGCCAGCACGCACCCGGCTACCGACGAGGTGCACGACGGCGTCCGGGTGATCCGGGTGGCGGAGGACCCGCCACACCTGACGTTCGAGCGCGACCTGGTGGCGTGGACGCTCGCGATGGGTCATGCCATGGTGCGAGCGTGCCTCGCGCTGCTGCGGTACTGGCAGCCCGATGTGGTGCACGCGCACGACTGGCTGGTGACCCATCCGGCGATCGCGGTAGCCGAACAGGCACGGGTGCCGTTGGTAGCAACCGTGCATGCCACCGAGGCGGGCAGGCACTCCGGCTGGCTCTCCCACCCGCTCAACCAGCAGGTTCACTCCGTCGAGTGGTGGCTGGCCAACAGGGCGGACGAGCTGATCACCTGCTCGGAGGCGATGCGCGCGGAAGTCGGGCACCTGTTCGACCTCGACATCGCGCCCATCCACGTGATCCACAACGGGATCGAGACCCGTAGCTGGCGGGTGCCCGCCGACCGGGTCAGCGCGGCCCGAGCGCGGCACTCGCCACGGGACGGACCGCTGCTGCTGTTCTTCGGTAGGCTGGAGTACGAGAAGGGCGCCCAGGATCTGCTCGCGGCACTACCGAAGATCCGCAGGACGCATCCCGGCACCCGGCTGGTGGTCGCGGGCAAGGGCCGCCACCTGCCGCAGTTGATCGGACAGGCGCGCAAGCTGCGAATACTGCGCGCCGTCGACTTCGTCGGCCACCTCCCCGACCGCGCGCTGGTCGCCGCCCTCGCTGCCGCCGATGTCACGGTGATGCCCAGCCGTTACGAGCCCTTCGGGATCGCGGCCCTTGAAGCGGCAGCGGCCGGCGCGCCCCTGGTGGCTTCCACCGCTGGCGGGCTCGGCGAAGTGGTGGTCGATGGGCGCACCGGGCTGTCCTTCTCCCCCGCTGACGTCGGTGGGATCGCAGCCGCGGTGCGGGCCGTGCTGGACGATCCGCGGGCTGCCCGCCGCAGGGCGAAAGCGGCCAAGGCGCGGCTGGCGCACGGTTTCGACTGGCCGGGCATCGCGCTGCACACCGTCGAGGTGTACGCCCGCGCGCGTACCGCCGAGCACCCCCCACTGCCCCGTCCCAAGATCGCCACCGGCAACGCCTTCAGCTAACCGTGAGTACTTTCGACGGCTATAACCGTCGAAAGTACTCACGGCTCGCTCTGCAGCGTTTTCTTCAGCGCGGCGTTGGCCTTGCGGGCCATATCGGCGACGGCGGCCCGGCGCTGGGCGTCGGCCTCGTAGTCGGCCATCCTGTCGCGCACCACCCGGGCCGGGGTGCCCACCGCGATCGCGTAGTCGGGGATGTCGCCACGTACCACCGCGTGCGCCCCGAGCACGCAGCCACGGCCGACCCTGGTGCCTCGCAGTACCGAGACTTTGGTGCCGATCCAGCAATCCGGCCCGATGCGCACCGGCGATTTCACGATCCCCTGGTCCTTGATCGGCAGGTGCACATCGGCGGTGACATGGTCGAAATCGCAGATATAAACCCAGTCCGCGACCAGGCTTGCCGCCCCGATCTCGATATCAAGGTAACAGTTCACGACGTTGTCCTTGCCGAAGACCGCCTTGTCACCGATGCGCAACGAGCCTTCATGGCAGCGAATCGAATTGCCGTCGCCGATGTGGACCCAGCGTCCGACTTCCAGCCGCCCGTAACCCGGCCGGCAGTGCAACTCCACGTTTCGGCCGAGGAACACCATGCCGCGCAGGATCACGTGCGGGTTGGCGATCCGGAACCGCAGCAACCGCCAGTACCGCACCAGGTACCACGGCGTGAACGCACGGTTGCGAATCACCCAGCGCAGCGAGTCCCTTGTCAGGAACCCCGCCTGCGCGGGATCGCGGGTACTGCCTCGCCAGGCGCGGACCCGAGCGGCAACAGGTGAGCCCCACATCGACGTCATGTCGTGAGACGGTATCCCACGTGCCCTCACTGATTATCGACACCGACCCCGGAGTGGACGACGCCTTCGCCATCGCCTTGGGCGCGCTCGCTCCTGACGTCGACCTGCTCGCCGTGACCACCGTATACGGCAACGTGTCGCTGCCCGCTACCACGACCAACGCCCTGCGGCTGCTAGCGCTGTGCAACCGCCACGAGGTACCGGTCGCAGCGGGAGCGGCGCGCCCACTGGTGCACCCACAGCCGCATCTAGCCGGTTACGTGCACGGCGCTGATGGATTGTCGGGGCAGGCTGGCTCGCTCCCACGGTCGCGTCGGAGGGCAGTTGAGACGGGAGCGGTGGCGTTGCTGGCACGACTGCTTGCCGAAGCCGACGAGCCGGTGACGATCGCCGCTATCGGGCCGCTGACCAACATCGCGCTGCTGCTCGCGATACATCCTGAGCTGGCGGGCAAGATCGAGCGGCTGGTCGTCATGGGCGGTGCGGTCACCGGCGGCAACGTCACCGCCGCGGCCGAGTTCAACATCTGGAGTGATCCCGAGGCCGCGCGGCGGGTGCTCGTCGAGGAGCGGGTGCCGGTCACGCTGGTGCCGATGGATCTGACCTACCGTTGCGCGGTCGACACCGCATGGCTCAGCAGGCTGGACGGCTCCGGTCCCGTCGGCAAGGCGCTGCATGCGCTCACCCCGACCTACCTGCAGCATTACCGCAAGGCGCTGGGATGGGACGGCATCGTGCTGCACGATGCCGTGGCCGTCGCCGAAGCGCTCTGGCCTGGGCTGCTGCGCACCGAGACCATGCGGGTAGAGGTGGAATGCGCGTTCGGGCCCTCCCGCGGCGCCACCGTGCTGGACCGTAGGCGGCAGCGGCTGCGCGATACCACCCCGGCCGACACCAGTTCACCCGACGAGTCGCCGCGCCCCATCCAGGTCGCCCTCGACGCCGACATCGACGCCCTACTCCCCCGGATCCTCACCACCCTGCGTTCCCGCTGAAAGTGGCTCTTGTGTAATTGAGCGTGCTGAAAGTGGCTCTTGTGTCGCTCTTTGGAAC
>JBOHEL010000580.1:0-3163 GCA_050700995.1 Sciscionella sp.
CTCGATGCACGTTCTGCGGACCGACTCTTGAGCTCAAACAGGGCGGCTGTGGTGTCTGGGTCCAGCGCGATCCGTCGATGTTGATGCGTCTTGGTTTCCTTCTCCCTGAGCTCCGCACCCGACTGGTCAATACTCCGACGGACAGTGAGGGTGCCGCTTGTGAGGTTAACGTGGCGCCAGCGCAAGGCGCACAGCTCCGCCCGTCTGGTTCCGGTCGTCATCGCGAGCCACACGAACGTGCCCCAGTCCGGATCCTCCCATGCGGCGTTGACGATCCTCGTCGCTTCTTCCGGTGTGGGTGGCTGCGGATCTGGCTTAGGCTCCGGTGGCGGCTCAGCGGCCCGCACCGGGTTCGTACTGACCCATCCCCACCGCAGGGCGCGCTTGAACGCACCACTGAGGAGGAAGTGGATTCTTCTCGTAACTGAGGCAGATAACGGTGTGCACTCGTGCAGTCGGCAACGGTGATCGCAGGTGTGCGGTCGTTCAGTACGGTGCTCAACATGCCTTCGACCGTTGCAGTGACGCCTACACCGCCTTAGCTCCGCATACAACGACTCGAGCAGGTGGGCGTCCACAGCACCGATCTTGGTCGCTCCGATGAACGGCTTCACATGAATCCGATAGTTCCGTTCGTAGCCGCGAAGGGTGCCTGGATCGAGGTTGGCGACTTCCAGGTACTCGCGAAGAAGGTGATCCATCGTGACGTTGGTACGAGGATGACGTCGCTCGTTAACGTCGTTAAGTAACCTGGTACGCGCCTTCTCCGCCTCACGTAACGCGTCGGGGCCTGCGGGGATGTGCTCAGTGAGGTAGTTCCGGCGCCTGGTGACCGAGTCATAGCCCGCAAACACACGCACCCTCAGTGAGCCACTCGGCAACTCATCGATCGCGCCCTGCGTTCGCTGCCGACCTCGCTGCTGCATCACATGACGCACGATAGCGCGGTTCGCGTCATGTTTGATGTTACGGCTGACGAGCATTGAGCTGACGGCCTTGCATCTTCGCTGTTCAACCGTAGTGCCCCCGGCAGGAATCGAACCTGCGACCAAGAGCTTAGAAGGCTCCTGCTCTGTCCGCTGAGCTACGGGGGCCGAGCGACGACCGGTGCCGGGCAGGCGAGGTAGTCGCACCATGTTGACCATCGTCCGTGGGCCCGCAGACGTTTCTCCCCCATCGCGCCAGGCTCGCATCGTCCGCTCTCACTCATAGTAGCCGGAGGTGAAGTAGGACGCTGGGTAGCCGTACTCACCAGCGGTTACCGAAACTCTCACCGTGACGACCGACCGCCAGTCACCGCTGGCCGTCGAGGGCGACGCCCGCAGCAGTAGTGCTGAAAGTGGCTCTTGTGTCGATGAGCGGAACAAGAGCCACGTTCAGCCCACTCTTTTACACAAGAGCCACTTTCAGCAGACGGTGGTGGGGAGGCGGATGTGGGCTTCGGTGCCGCCGCCGTCCCTGCGCACGATCCAGGTCCTGCCGCCGAGCGCAGTGACCACTTGGTGCACGATCGCCAGCCCGAGCCCCGAGCCCGGCATCGCCCTGGCATTCGCCGACCTGTAGAAGCGTTCAAAGACCCGCTCCAGCTCGGCTGCGGCGATACCGGGGCCGCGATCGGAGACGATCACGTCGCCGTAAGCGCCTGTGCGTCCCACCACAACCTCGACCGGGCCGGATGGCGGTGTCCATTTCGCCGCGTTGTCCAGCAGGTTCACCACCGCGCGCTGCAGCGCGGCCGGGCGCGCCATGATCGAGGCGGATCCCGCGGTGAGTACATAGTGGACATCGGGATTGCGGGTGCGTGCCCTGATCACCGCGGCGCGCACCACATCGGCGAGGTCGATCCGCACGATCTCCTCGGCGGTGCCCGGGTCCCTTGCCAGGTCGACGACCTCGATCATGAGGTTCGACAGCTCGCCGGTCTGTGCCTGGATGTCGATAAGCAGCTTGGTGCGATCCTCTGCGGTCAGTTGCCGCTGCGGGTACCGCTCCGCCCGCAGCAGCAGGTCGATATTGGTCCGCAGGCTGGTCATCGGGGTCGCCAACTCGTGACCGGCATCCTCCACGAGTTGCCGCTGGGCGTCACGGGAGGCGCCGAGCGCGGTGAGGATTGCGTTCACGCTGGCCGCGACGCTGGCCATCTCCTCAGGGTCTGATCGGGTGATCGGCACCGCCGCATTGAGGTCCTGGGTCATCGCGACGTGCTCGGCGGCCTGTCGTACCCGGTCAACCGGTCGAAGGCCCGCCCGTGTCAGCGCATAACCGACCCCGCCGGTGCCGCCGACAACCAGCGCGTCGGCGGCGCACAGCAAGACGGCGAACCGGTCGAGTGTGGCATCGGTGTCCGACAGATCTCTCGCCACCTGCACCGCGTCCCCCCGAGCGGAGTGCACGGTGAGCATTCGGTAGTGCGTCTCACCCAGGTAGACATCGCGCAGCACGTCATTGCTGCGCCCGATAGCGACGGCCACATCCACCGCATCGACCGGCAGGTGCAGGGTCTGGAAACGCGGCCATCCTCGGGAACCGTCCGGCCGCACGACTCCGAACAACGGTGCGACATCGGGTTCCGCCCAGGCAGGTGGGGAGGCCAGCCTGGCAGGGTTGAATCGCGCCGCGGCGCGGCTCGCGTCCGACTGAAGCGACTGGTCGATCTGGCCGCGCAACTGAAATCGCAGCAGCACCCACACCACGATCGAGAGTCCGATGACGGCTACTGCGGCGACCGTCGTGGTGAGCACCGTGAGCCTGCGACGCAGCGTCGGGCGTTTCACGGCGCTTCCGGGTCTCGCAGTATGAAGCCCACACCGCGCACCGTGTGGAGCAGCCGTGGCTCGCCCGCTGCCTCAAGCTTGCGACGCAGGTAACCGATGTAGACATCCAGGCTGTTGGAGCGGGTACCGAAGTCGTAGCCCCACACTTCTAGGAACAGCGTTGAGCGCGACACCACCCTGGCGGCGTTGTGCAGCAGCGTGGCGAGTAGATCGCATTCCGTCCTGGTGAGTTCGATCGTCCGACCCGCCCGCACGGCGTTGCGGCTCTCGGTGTCAAGCGAGAGGTCGCCGAAGCACAGTGCGCGGTTGTCGCCGCCTGCCCTTCGGTGCAGCGCGCGCAGCCTGGCCAGCAGCTCTTCCAGCTCGAACGGTTTGACGAGGTAGTCGTC
>JBOHEL010000581.1:0-3153 GCA_050700995.1 Sciscionella sp.
GCCGTGGGTGATCGTGCGGGTAGCCGCGCGGCCGGGTCTTCAGACGCTCGCCACGCAACTGCCAGCCCTTCCTGGTCAACCCGTTGAGCGCGGCCCGCAACCGTTCCCCCCGGCGCTCGTCGTCCACCGCGGTACGAAACCGCGCCATTTGGTCGGACTGCAGGTGGAAACATCCACCGCCGGCTTTCAACCCGTCCGGGCCGACCTCGACGTAGTACGCCCCCGCTCCCCTGCCACGTTCCAGCACCGCACCGCAGTGCGTCTTGTAAGGCGCCTTGTCACGGGAGAACCGCAGATCCCGGTACGGACGGAACACTTTGCCCTTACCGAACCCGCCGAAGGTGCTCGCGAGTTCGGACAGCAACGCCTCCATCGGCGAGCGCACATCGGTGACATAGAGGTGTTTGTTGTCGTCCCAGTAGGCCTTGCTGTTGTCGACAACAAGGCCGTCATAGAAGTCGACCGCATACTCCCCGAAGCCCTCGAACCGCATCCCCCAAGGCTACCGAGTCACACCGCCCCGGCCAGCACGGCATCGGGTTCTCCTGGCCCGCCCGAGCCGCGCGAAGGTGACAGCGACCAGCGCCACCAGTGCCACCAGCGCAGCGAGAAGGACCCCTCATGGCAGAAGGCCGCCTGCGGCAAGCACGACCATAGCGCCCGCCGCTGTCACGGTGGGTATGGCTGTTGACACAGCCACAAAGAACCGACGACGACTGTCCACGGTGAGCCTCCAGCAGGGCACGGCGCAGTACGAGTAGCCGGCGGGGCGCGTCACGCCGCGCGCGGTCGAGGTAGTCGGTGAGCTCGCGCCAGCCGTCCACCAGTGGCGACGGGTTCGCGGACATTACGGCGGGGTTCGCTCGCCACGCGGCACGCACTCCCGCCGCGACCGCGCCATCGCCACGGGTGACAAGCGCGCTCAACTCGCCCATGCGACGTACCAGCTTCTGGACTCGCGGCGCCCCGGGATCGGTCCCCGTGACCCGCAAGGCCTCCGCCCTGCGGTACAACTCGGGCCACTCGACCTCGAGCAAGTAGTGCCCGACAGGCCCGAGCGCCGACACTCCATCGTGCAGCGACTGGACCTGCTCGTCGTCGAGGCGGCGCCGGAGCACCCGCTCGACGTCCGAGCCGGTACGTCCAAGCGACTGAAGCAGGCCGATCACCGTGGCGGCACCTGGCACATGATTCCCGTTAAGTCCGTCGCGCACCCGCGTCAGTACTCAACAAAGCAGGCACGGGCGGCGCTGCTACGCTGCTTGCGCTGGCCCGAGGGCCAGCGGCGCGCGTCCGTGCCCGTTCAGGTGCACGGTCGATAGCAGCGAAGTCCGGTGAGAATCCGGCGCTGTGCCGCAACTGTGAATGGCCCGCACGAGGGTCTGAGCCAGGTCGCCTGCTCATCACGCGCGCCGACGCTAACCGCCTCCGGCACAGGGGTGCGGCGTCGGTCGGCCCTCCCGGATCCGACAGGCAGCCACACCCGCCGGTCGAGCACCCGAGGAACCGATGTCCGCTCAGCCGCGCAAGACCGTCGCGCACGCCGCCGCATTGACCCTTGCCGCCGTCCTCCTGCTCGCCGGCTGCGCCAGCCACCGGCAGGCCCCCGACGCGCCTGCCGCAAGCCGGCCCGCCGCGACGTTCCCGGTGACGGTGACCCCTCCCGGAGGCAAGCCGCTGACTATCGCGAACCGACCGCGGCGGATCGTGTCACTGTCCGCGGCCGACACCGAGATCCTCTTCGCGGTGGGCGCCGGTAAGCAGGTGGTCGCGGTGGACAAGCAGTCGGACTACCCTCCGCAGGCTCCGCACACCAAGCTCGACGCCATCTCGCCGAGCCCGGAAAGCATCGCGGCATACCACCCCGATCTCGTGATCGCCTCCAACGATATGGCCAACCTGGTGAGCAACATGGCCAAGGTCAAGATCCCGGTGCTGATCCTGGCCTCACCCAAGACGATCGACGCGGCTTATCAGGAGTGGTCGCTGATCGGCAGGATCACCGGGCACAAGGCTGATGCTGACGGCGTCGTCGAACACGCCAAGAACCAGATCAGCTCGATCGTCGCGAAAACCCCGAAACCGGCCAAGCCGCTGTCCTACTACCACGAACTCGATCCGACGTATTACACCGTGACCTCGAAAACGTTCCTCGGCCAGGTGTACTCGCTGTTCGGGCTGCGCAACGTCGCCGATCCCGCGGACTCGGCCGCGGCGGCAGGCTACCCGCAACTGTCCGCGGAGCAGGTGCTGCACGCCAATCCAGACCTGATCTTCCTCGCCGACACGCGGTGCTGCTCGCAAAGCGCGAAGACCGTGGCCGCCCGGCCGGGGTGGAACACACTCAACGCGGTGCGCGACGGCAACGTGGTGAGCCTCAACGACGACATCGCCTCGCGGTGGGGCCCGCGGATCGTGACCCTCGTCAAGACCGTGGCCGCCGCGGTCACCAAGGCCAGCAAGCACGGTGAGTAACCGCTCGGCCCGGAGCCGGTTGAGGCCGGTACCGCTGCTACTGACGGTCACCGCGCTGGTGATCGTGATCATCGGGTCGGTACTTCTGGGCGCGATAGATCTTGGTGCGGGCCGAGTGCTTGCCGAGGTCTGGGCACAGCTCACCGGAGGCATCTCGCCGCTCTCGGACCAGGAAGCGGCGATCCTGTGGCAGCTGAGAGTTCCCCGGGTGCTGATGGCCTGCCTGGTCGGGGCAGCGTTGGCCGGATCAGGGGCCGCCTATCAGGGGGTGTTCCGCAACCCGCTGGCGGACCCGTACCTGCTCGGTGTCGCTTCCGGGGCAGGCGTGGCGGCCACACTGGTGATAGCACTCGCGCCGGGATCGGCGGGCTGGGCGCTGGCGCCCGCAGCATTCGTCGGCGCGCTCGGCGGCGTCGCCCTGACCTGGATGCTGGGACGTTCCGCGGGGGGCGGCCGGTCGAGCACGGCGACCCTGCTGCTCGCCGGTGTCGCGATCGCGGCGTTCCTCACCGCCATCCAGAATTTCGTGCTGCAGTATGACGGCGAAGCGGTGCGCCAGGTGTACTCGTGGTTGCTTGGCAGCATGGTCAACTCCGGATGGGACCAAGTACGGCGGATCCTGCCGTACGTGCTTGGCGCGTCGGTGGTGTTGTGCGCCTGTGGCAGGCTGCTAGATGC
>JBOHEL010000582.1:0-3147 GCA_050700995.1 Sciscionella sp.
GCCCCGGGCTGACCCCGACGGCCGGGCCGCCGCGTTCCAACGACAAGGGGGGCGGATGGGCGACACCGAGTACACGAACCATCTCGCGGCGCTGGCGCGCTGCCGGGAGGCGGGATTCGAATTCTGCGAGACATCGCAATGCCTGTGTGGCGTGCGGCGTTCGTCGGAGACGATCGACGTACTGCTGGTGCATGACGCGTCCGAAGCGCGAGTCACCCGCTACCGGCGCACCGACCTCGTCACCGGTGAGTCGCCCGAGGCGGTCTGGTGCGTGACCGGCACCGTCTCCGATGTGGTGCACGGCGCGCTGGCGCTGACCGCGGTCGGTGCCACGTGAGCCAGTCAGTCACTCGCCGCGCGCAGCATCTCCGCGGGCATACCAGCCATCCCGCTACGCCCGACACCGGTGCGCCCCGCGCCACCGGAACGCCCGGCTACGGCTTCCTCAGCGAACCTTGTCCGGTCATCACACCCCCTCGACGTCCGCAGCACAGCGTAACGCCCTTATGCCAATAGCGTGACCGATTCGGCTGAAAAACCCGATAGCAGATGTAGTACATACTCGTAGCACACTGGCCATGTGGAACTAGTACCGGTACGCGAGCTCAACCAGGACACCGCAGGCGTGCTCGCCCGTGTCAAGAACGGCGAACACCTGGACATCACCGAACGCGGCGATGTCGTAGCTCACCTCGTGCCAGCGCAACCGAACCAGCTAGCCGCGTTGGCCGCGAGCGGCAACCTTGTGCCGCCAAGCCTTCCGGGACCGCTCCCGCGTCCAACCGGTCCGGTTCGGCGCGAGCAGGAATCGGGAGAGCTGCTACACACGATGCGCGACAAAGAACGCTACTGATGATCTATCTCGATACCGCCGCGCTGGTCAAGATGGTCCGAAACGAGTCGGAAAGCGAGGCACTCGGCGACTGGCTGGATGAACATGAGGGCACCGCGCTGGTGTCCTCAACGTTGGCGGACGGACGTGGAACTGCCGCGCGCACTCCGACGCACCGAGCCCGCTCTCGAGGCAGCGGTGCCCGCCATCTTGCACCGCATCGCGCGCTACGAGATCGACGATCTCGTTCGCAGCACAGCGGCGGCATATCCAGACCCGTCGTTGCGGTCGCTGGACGCCATCCATCTGGCCACCGCGCAAGCCGTCGTCGGACCAAGGCTGTCCTACTTCGTCAGCTACAACAGGCGACTGCTCGCGACCGCCGTCGACTTGGGTCTTCCAGTGCGCGCGCCCGGCGCACCCAGCTAACGGTGCCATCACAGACACGGACGAGCCGAGGTAGTCGGTGATTGGCCAGATCGGTGGCAGGCACTGGTCGGCGGTTGTGACCTACCGTGAACAGCCAGCCAGCATCATTTCCGACCGTCGTTCCCAAGACAAGGAGGTGGCGATCCATGAGCTGACGAGTTCGATGACCGGTTCGACCGTGGGGAGGACGTCACGTCGGCACTCGATTTCGCCTCCGCGGCATTCGGGAACCAGGATCTCGGCGGTGGCGCGCCCAACCCCGGTGGTCACATGACGGTGCCCAATTGCCACGGGGTGAACTCCTCGGCGCCGTAGCCGAGCTCCTCGCTCTTCGACTGGCGGCCCGATGCGGTGTTCAGGATGAATTGGAAGATGTCTTCGCCCATCTCTTGAACGCTGCGTTCGCCGTCCAAGATAACGCCACAATTGATGTCCATGTCGTCGGCCATGCGGTGGTACATGTCACTGTTCGTAGCCAACTTGATCGAAGGCACCGGTTTAGCGCCGAAGGCCGACCCTCGACCGGTCGTGAAGCACACCACATTGGCGCCACCTGCCACGATGCCGGTGACGGACACCGGGTCGAATCCAGGAGTGTCCATGAAGACGAACCCTGACCGGTCGACGCGTTCCGCGTATTCGAAAACGCCCATGAGCGGGCTCTGGCCACCCTTGGCCACCGCGCCGAGGGACTTCTCAAGAATGGTTGTCAGGCCACCCACCTTGTTGCCCGGCGACGGATTGTTGTCCATGCTCCCACCCGCCTGCGCGGCGTAGGACTCCCACCACCTAATCCTGGCGAGCAGCTTGTCGGCGACATCCTGGCTGATAGCCCTTGCCGTCAGCAGGTGTTCCGCGCCGTAGATCTCCGGTGTCTCCGCGAGGATCGTGGTGCCGCCGTTTCTCACAAGGAGATCGGCGGCCACACCTAACGCCGGATTCGCCGTCACTCCTGACCAGCCGTCGCTTCCGCCGCAGTTCAGGCCGAGTACCAGCTTGCTCGCGGGGACTGGTTGCCGGTGAATGGCGTTCACCGTCGGCAACAGCTGCTTGATACGAGCGATTCCTTGCTCGATGGTCTTCTTCGTGCCCCCGAGGTCCTGGATGGTCATCGAGGTGAGCGGCACCGAGTCGGGCAAGTCGAACGATCGCGTCAGTGCGCCGACCTGGTTCACCTCACACCCCAGACCGAGCACCACAAGCGCGGCAAAGTTCGGGTGCTGGGCATACCCGGCGAGAGTGCGACGCAGTACGTCGAATCCTTCGCCCGCACCAGCCATCCCACATCCGGTCGCGTGGGTGAGCGCGACGACTCCGTCCACATTGGAGAATTCGTCGAGTGCGCCGGACAGGCTGAAATAGTCCGCGATGCGCCGCGATACGGTGGCCGAGCAGTTCACCGTCGTCAGGATGCCGATGTAGTTGCGGGTCGCGATCTGCCCGTCCGGCCTGATAATCCCTTGGAAAGTGGCCTGCCGCTCGATCGGAAGAGTCTGTACCGGTCGAATTTCGGCATTCCTGTCCGACGTTCTCACGAAGTCCGACATCGCCAGATTATGCGTGTGCACGTGCGTCCCTGCCGCGACGTCAGCGGTTGCCTTACCGATGACCTGACCGTACTTCGTCACCGGGCAACCACTCGCGATGTCCACCAGCGCGACCTTGTGACCGTAGGGCACGTCCGTGGCGACCGTGAACCCACGCCCGTCGATTGTCAGCGGCTCACCTGCCGCCAGTTCCCTGCGAGCGATGCCGACCATGTCATCGGCATGCAGCCGCAGGATCGGCTCCACGGCGCCTGTTCCCGAGTCTGTCATGTCACTACCCGCCTCACCGACCTGGCTCCTCTCGGCCCCTGGTCACGAGCTGGGTGGGATTCACGTAAC
>JBOHEL010000583.1:0-3139 GCA_050700995.1 Sciscionella sp.
ACTTCGACAAGCTCGATGTGTCCGAGGCGCTGGGCCATGAACTGTCCATCGCTTGTCTCCGCGACTGCAACGGCGTCCCGACCACCGCCGAGCCGCTGCGTGACCAACTGGGCTTTCGGACTCTGATCGGCGACCCGTTCGATCCTGCTCGCCGCGCGATCATACCCGCGGTCACGACGCTGACGATCCGGTTACGCCGCTACCCCGCCGCGCCGAGCTTCCTCCTGCACTGGCGTGATCCCGCGAAGGTCGCCACCGCCGCCGGGGTGTACGACGTGATCCCCGCCGGTGAATTCCAACCGGCCAGCGTCGCTTTGTGGGATCGGCGCAATGACTTCGATCTATGGCGCAACATCGTGCGCGAGTACTCCGAGGAACTGCTCGGCACACCCGAACACGACGGCACCCGCAGCAAACCCATCAACTACCACGGCTGGCCGCTG
The DNA here is from genome assembly GCA_050700995.1 of Sciscionella sp. GTDB lineage: Bacteria > Actinomycetota > Actinomycetes > Mycobacteriales > Pseudonocardiaceae > JBOHEL01. The sequence goes on from JBOHEL010000583.1 coordinate 444, forward strand.
TACTGCGACCTCGAAGACGCCCAGAAATCCGGGGCCCTAGTTCCATTCGCTCTCGGTCTCGGGCTCGACGCGCTCACCCTCGCGGCAACAATCCTGACCGTGGTCGTAATCGACGACGACGTGTTCACCCGCGCTTTCGGTGGAGCAACGCGCTACAACGAAGAAGGAGAAATCGTCGCGATCGGCGACGGCCGCGCCACCGAGGGAATCCCGTTCACCCAGGAATCGGTACGCCGATTGCTCACCTCAGAGCCGATGGCCTCACCCGGTGCCGCCTGCCTCGCGCTGGCCTGGCGCCACCGCGACCGCATCCTCGGCCTGTAACCGCAGCCGACCGCACGAGCGAGAAAACCCTGACCAGCCAGCTCACCAGGAGCGAACAGCAGTGGCTCCGCGTGCGAAACCACCTGCGTGACCACCGGCGCGAACTGGCTGTTCGCGCGGCCCGCGAGTACCCCGAATCCGCCGCGGTTGAAGGGACACCGCTACTGAGCACACCACTGTGGCTGCCCCACGAACCGATCCCGCTCCACGACATCAAATTGCAGTACACAAAAGTTGAGGAATTCAGCGGTATCACCGGCACCGAGCCTGTCATCCAGCGACTGCTGCCCACCCGAGCCGACGGCACCAGGTACCGCACCTACTCCGACGCTGTCGCCGCGCTCGCCGCTCCTGCCATCTTCGAAAACCGTTCCACATACCGCCTGCTTCGCGCGGACCTGCAATCAAACCCATACATGATATTCGGCAGTGGCCACTACTTTGACGGCATCGATGTGGGCGATGCCGTGGCACACGAATTCACAGCAGCCACACTCGGCGAGATTGTGACGCATGATCTCCGCACAGCAATCGGCGATCCCTGTAATCCGGCCCGTCGCCTTCTGAGCGTCGCTATCAGCACGCTCACCCTCCGTCACGACCGGACAGCCAGCGTAGTGACGTTCCCGCTGCATCGCCGCGACGGCGCCCGGGTCGGCCATGCCGGGGGCATGTATCAGGTTCTGCCAGTGGGGGTCTTCCAGCCGGCGGGTGACGAACTATGGAACACGGCTAACGACTTCTCCCCGTGGCGATGCATCATCCGGGAACTCGCCGAGGAACTGCGCGGGGATACCGAAGACTACGACACCCACCTCGGCCCGATCGATTACAACGCCTGGCCCTTCGCCCACCAACTCACCCGAGCCCTCGACACCGGCCAGGTTCACGCTTTCTGCCTGGGCATTGGGGTTGATCCGCTCACCTTCGCCACCGACATCCTCACGGTAATCACGATCGACGCGCCGCTGTATGACGAGCTGTTCGGCGAAATCGCCGACGCCAACACCGAGGGATCCATCACCCCCGCCGTGTCCTTCACCGCCCAAACCGTCCAGCGGTACGCGAGCGACGAGCCCACCCAAGCTGCGGGCGCGGGTCTGCTGCGCCTGGCGTGGCGGCACCGCTCGACCCTGCTCGCGTGACCACAAGTACCGCTTGTACAGCCACCGCTTGTTAGCCCACAGACCCCCATACCGCGACGCTCCTCCCATGCCCGGCCGGACCAGCCGACCAGGCCGCAGCCACAGGGAGTGCTCCGTCGTGACAACCGACGCCGAGCGCCCCCGGCTGCGCCAGCTACGCACCGACCTCGGCTGGACACAGCAGGAACTTGCCGACCGGATCGCGCACCTGGCATGGATGGAACGCCGCGAACGCGTCGGGATCAACGCGGACATGGTCGCGAAATGGGAACGCGGCGTGAAAGGCATCAGCCCCCGATACCGTGAACTGTTATGCCGCCTGTTCGGTGTCACACCCAACCAGCTCGGCCTAATGGACACACCCCCGATCCCCGCTGACCGTGCCCGGCCGTTGACCGATGATCAGTCACTAGTAGCGATGTTGGACAACGCCGCTGGACTGCTGGACCAGCTCGGCGCCGCCGGAACCGCGCTCGCCCCGCACATGCTGCATGCGTGGAAAGACGCAGTCACCACCCGCCGCACCATGTTCGGGTTACTTGACCCCAGCGCCACCGACCCCGCCGGCCACGCCCGCGCCGCGAGCGCCACTGTGGCCGATCTGGAACAGCTCGCCGAGCGCTACCACGCCCTGTACGAGACCGCCGACCCCGCGGCCCTGCTGACCTCGGTCGCCGCCCACGTGCGCCTAGCCCAGGATGCCCTGCGCCAAGACCCGGCACCGGATGAGCGACGTCAGCTGTTGCGCAACCTCGCCGAGGTCGCGATCCTCGCCGGACGGCTCGCCGCCGATGACCTCGGCAACACCATGTCAGGCCGCGCCTACTACAGCGTGGCCGTCGATGCTGCCCGCGAGGTGGCAGACGATCAGCTCACCGCCATCGCCCACGGGCATGCCGCCCAACTCGTCGCCACCGAAGGTCTGACCACCGCCGCGCTCAACCATCTCACCGCCGCACGTGAGCACGCTCGGCTTACCCCGGCCATCGCCTCGTGGCTCGCCGGCATCGAGGCAACCATCCACGCCGACCGGGGCGACCACCCCGCGGCACGCGACGCACTCGACCGCGCGCAAACCAACCTAGACCAATCCGGCACCCGACCTGCACCCGCGTCGTTTCACCACAGCACCGAGCAGCTGACCGCCGCCAACGGACACATCCTGCTGCAAGCCGCCGACTACAGCCACGCACACGGGGTGCTCAGCGCGATAGCCGAGGGTCGTCG
>JBOHEL010000584.1:0-3137 GCA_050700995.1 Sciscionella sp.
ACCCACCCCGACACCCCACGACCCCCACACCGGCGAGCTACACCCTGTCTGCGACGCTCCACACCATCCATAACGCGGAGTGTACGAACACCCAATGGGCTCGGTGATCACCCGGACCTGCGCCGGACCGATCTCACCCGCGGCCAACGCCGCGGCGGTCTCGGGTAGCGCTGGGGCCAGCACCTCACCGGTCAGCGCACGGCAGGGGGCGAGCTGCCCTGCATGCGCGACTCGGCTGCCGGCCTCGGTGGGCGAGAGATTCAGCATCCCGGCGAGGAGTTGTTTGGTGTTGCGGAACCCGGCGGTGATCGCAATGTTGCGGGATTCCAATTCCGCGACCACATCGAGCATCACCGAATACACCATCCGCGGCACCGACTCAATATCCCGGACCTGATCCGGCAACCCCGTATCACCGCACTCGATGATCGAATGACGCCACTGGTCGAGACAAGCGACCATCGCTTGCCTTGGATCCAGCTGCGTCTCAATCACGGCACCATTGTCGCACCCACCCCCGACAATCTCGGTGCCCGACCAGAGCCACCGAAAGAGCAATCCAACGATGCGACGACCGGTCGAAAAAGGTAGGCGAACGATGGGATACGAATCAGTGGTATAGGGGCACCCGGACCGAAGCATGCGCCGCACAGCTACCGATAGCCAGGCGCCGATCGGAGGTGCCGCGGCCGGGGCGCCACCACTATCGCGTTCTATTGCGGAATCTACGGTTGAGGCTATACAGCCGGCTCGGGGGCGCTCATGGGGCCCATCGCGCCATCGCGCATGTCGGTGACGGTGACCACGAAGGGCCGCATCATCTCGGTGTCCTCATGTTCGAGGATGTGGCAGTGGTAGACGTAGCGGCCTGGGATGTCGAACCGGACGGCCACCTCGACGATGTTGCCGGGATCGACCCTGATGACGTCGTTCCATCCGTGGAACTCGCTGGGCTCGAAGGTCCTGCCTAGCTTCTCAGTGTCGGGCACCAGCGGCGCGGACGTCGTGCGGGTCTCGGGGTTGTAAAGGTTCGTATCCCCGACTTTGACGACCAGGCGGCTGCCGTGCCGGTGTAGCGGCTGGAACTGGGACTGGTGGATGTGCATCGGATGGGTGTCACCGGTGGTGTTGACGAATCGCCACACCTGCCACTGCCCCACCCTGGGCCGTAGCGCTATCCGGTCGTAGAAGGAGACCCGGCTACTCGATCCCGCCTTGTCACCGGCCATCCAACCCTCCACTCGCCAGGTCGTTGGAGCCGTATCACCGGGAAACTGGATAGCGATTTCCCCGTCCGGATCCTCGATGACTTCGTGCAGGTAGAGATGGCCGGGCTTAATGGTTTCGGCGAGGAGGATGGTCCGCTGGGCGGCCGCGGTGATCGGAAACTGCTCGGGCTCGCCGGCGGGCGCCGGTTTCTGTTCGTGGCACACGAGACGTCGAAACTCCGGATTGAGCACCGCCGCCGCGGTATCGGTGAACAACGAACGGGGCGCGCCCCGCGTCGGGGCGTCGTCGTCGATGTCGAGCCGCAGCACCCACGGGTACGGGTTACGGCCCACCCGGTCGCCGCAGCTCAGCAGCTCTCCCAGCGGCGGTGGCGGATCTCCGCCGAACGGGGCCTGCGCGGAGTTCACCAGCAGGAGTTGCTCCCCGTCGGCCAGGCCGGTCAGGTCGACGAGGACGTCGATCCGGTCCGAGGACGCCACCGTCAGGGCTTGGTCATTGCCGAGCCGCCAGGCCCGCCACAACAGACCACCGCCGGTGCCGATCACTAGAACCCGGTCGTGCTGGGGCGTGACCACCATGGCACCGTCCGCGTTCTTGCGCGCGGTCACCAGGTGCAGCCGGTAGACCCGGGCGTTGCTCGCGTTGAGAAACCGCAGCCGGTAAACCATCGGTCGTAGCGGCAACCTCGGCCAGAGCGCGCCGTCAACGAGGGTGAGCGGGCCGAAGGACTCCGCGGTATCGGGTGTGACCTTGTGCAGCAGTCGAATCTCGCCGTCGACGACGTCGAGGTTGCGATCCTGCAGGACCGCCACGACCTCCCCGTCTGCCGTGCTGGTCGGCAGGCCCAGCTCCCGCTCGCGCGGGTCCCGCACCAGATAGGCGCCCGACAGCCCGGAGTAATTGTGATACCGGGTGCCGTTCATCGCATGGTCGTGGTACCAGAGGAATTCGCCGATCTTGCCCAGCCCCAAGTCGAGGTTGTCATAACTGTTGGGATAGGCGGAGAGCTGGTCGGAGCCGGTCGCAGCCATGTTGTCCGGCCATCCGTCGGCGTCGGACGGTGAGTGCGCACCGTGCAGGTGCACCGTGGTCCAGCCGATCGGTGCACCGGAGGTGTACTCGGGGGCACCGCCCTGGCTGCCGAGGTAGTTCTGCACCGAGTCAACCTCGCCGTTGGGATCGGCCACGATCGCGGTGGCGATGGGCAGCCGGGCCGGCGTCGAGGGACCAACCGACGCCGGCAGACGGTTGCGCCAACGCACGAACGTCTCGTGGCCAGCCGCCACATCCAGCAGTGGGCCCGGCGAGACGACGTGGCCCCCGATACCGAATCCCCAGGCTGGAACAGCGGGAAGATCGGGATGGATCGCGATCGTGGTCTCCGCGATGTCGATCTCGTGCACGGACCCTGGCCGCAGCTGGTGGGCCCTCGGCGGGCTCAGCGATCCCCGGAACGGGGCGATCACCTGCTCAGGGCACAGCGGGTTCGGTGGCCCCGTGATGCCGCTGGATGTTGTCGACACCGTTGACATCGGGTCCGACGTCGGTGATTCCTGGTCCTGCCCAGCCATGGCCCCTCGTCCCCTCATCTTGCAGCGGCATGCACCATCGTTATGCGCAGCACAGGAGGGTACGCCGCGGGTGGCGTCACGGCCGCCAGAGATCTAGGGCGATGTTGCGACTGCGCTCGACGAAAACGCCGTCAGACCCGGTTTCCCGGTGCGGGCCGCAATCTTGGCAGCCGAGCGGTCCCATCGGCGGGCGCGGCTGCGGTCCGAGGCAGAGGAGCTGCTCAACGATCCCGACGATGTCGCCGCATCGCGGGAGCTGGCGGCGGAGATGGACGTCATCCGTGCGTGGTCAGGGCCATCGTCAAAGTCGCGTCGTGGTGATCACCACTTCCTTGA
>JBOHEL010000585.1:0-3135 GCA_050700995.1 Sciscionella sp.
CGCCCGCACGGCGTTGCGGCTCTCGGTGTCAAGCGAGAGGTCGCCGAAGCACAGTGCGCGGTTGTCGCCGCCTGCCCTTCGGTGCAGCGCGCGCAGCCTGGCCAGCAGCTCTTCCAGCTCGAACGGCTTGACGAGGTAGTCGTCAGCTCCCGCGTCCAGGCCTGCGACCCTGTCGCCGACGGTGCGCCGAGCGGTGAGCATCAGCACCGGAACGCGGTCACCAGCGGCCCGGATCCTGCGGCAGGTCTCCAACCCGTCGAGCCGTGGCATCATCACGTCCAACACCACCACGTCTGGCTGGTGCGCCGTCAGGTGCTCCAGTGCGTCCTGCCCGTCAGTCGCGAGCGTGACCTGATAACCCTCGAACCGCAGGCCACGGCTGATCGACTCACGTACCGCCGGTTCGTCGTCGACCACGAGGACTCGCATGTCACCCATCCTGGTTTGCCTGCGTGTCCGCTGCCATATCAGGGGGCCCGACGAGATGGCCACGTTCTGGCCATGACTGCAGGCAGTTGTGCACAGCGGCTGAGGTTGTCCACAGATTCTGCACTGGCCCGCCCGATCCAAGCTCGAACGGCTCACCATTGGAGGTGTCCGGAAGCCGAAGGGAAAGGCGCACCCCGATGAACGAGACCGCCGTTACGGTCGTAGGAAACCTCATCACCGAGCCGACGATGAAACGGCTCGCGGAGGACAACTGCGTCGCGCACTTCAGGGTGGCCAGCACCGAACGCCGATTCGACAAGGTGGCGGATCAGTGGGTGGACGGCGACAGCCTGTTCGTCAACGTGACGTGCTGGCGGCGGCTAGCTGCCAGCGTCGCCGCGTCGCTGCGGAAAGGTGATCCGGTGATCGTGTCCGGGCGGCTGTCCACCCGCACTTACGAGGTCGAGGGGCAGCGGCGGTGGTCGACGAACCTCGTCGCGCAGGCGCTCGGCCCCGACCTGTCCAAGTGCGGTGCGGAGGTCCGCCGCCACCGTAGGGAGCAGTCGGGGGCAGGTGTCGCGGGGCCGGATACCGCGGCTACCGGATCATCGGGTGGTGCGGAGTCGACCGCGACCGCGGCAGGGGGTGGAGAGTTCGCTGCCTGAGCTGACCGCAGTGACCCTCACGGAGCGTGTCGCATCTACGATCGCCAGCATGGCGGAGTTCATCTACACCATGAAAAAGGTGCGCAAGGCGCACGGGGACAAGGTCATCCTCGACGACGTGACCATGAGTTTCTATCCCGGCGCGAAGATTGGCGTAGTCGGACCAAATGGCGCTGGCAAGTCCAGCGTGCTGAAGATCATGGCGGGGCTTGATCAGCCGAACAACGGTGAGGCGTACCTCTCGCCCGGCTACACCGTCGGCATCCTGCAGCAGGAGCCTGCGCTGAACGAGGCGAAGACCGTGCTCGGCAACGTCGAGGAGGGCCTCGGCGAGATCAAGGAGAAGCTTGACCGCTTCAACGAGATCGCCGAGAAGCTCGCCACCGACTACTCCGACGAACTCATGGAGGAGATGGGCAAGCTGCAGGAGGACCTGGACCACGCCGATGCGTGGGACATGGACTCGCAGCTGGAGCAGGCGATGGACGCGCTGCGGTGCCCGCCGCCCGACTCCGAGGTCACGGTGCTCTCCGGTGGCGAGCGTCGTCGGGTCGCACTATGCAAGCTGTTGCTGTCCAAGCCCGATCTGCTGCTGCTCGACGAGCCGACCAACCATCTGGACGCGGAGAGCGTGCTGTGGCTTGAACAGCACCTGTCGAGCTATGCCGGCGCGGTTCTCGCCGTCACGCACGACAGGTACTTCCTCGACCACGTCGCACAGTGGATCGCCGAGATCGACCGCGGCCACCTCTACCCGTATGAGGGCAACTACTCCACATACCTGGACAAGAAGCGCGAGCGGCTCGCGGTGCAGGGAAAGAAGGACGTCAAGCTCGCCAAGCGCCTGAAGGACGAGCTGGAGTGGGTGCGTTCCGGTGCCAAGGCGCGCCAAGCTAAGTCCCGTTCGCGGTTGCAGCGTTACGAGGAGATGGCCACCGAGGCCGAGCGCAACCGCAAGCTCGACTTCGAGGAGATCCAGATCCCAGCGGGTCCCCGGCTCGGCAATGTTGTGGTCGAGGTGGACAAGCTGCGCAAGGGGTTCGGCGACCGGGTGCTCATCGAGGGCCTGTCGTTCGACCTGCCGCGTAACGGCATTGTCGGCGTGATAGGCCCCAACGGCGTCGGCAAGACGACGCTGTTCAAGACGATCGTGGGGCTGGAGCAGCCCGATGACGGCACCGTCAAGATCGGGGATACGGTCAAACTGTCCTACGTAGATCAGAACCGAGCTGGCATCGACCCGCAGAAGACAGTGTGGCAAGTGGTCTCCGACGGGCTCGATTATATTCACGTCGGCCAGTCCGAGATGCCCTCGCGCGCCTATGTCAGCGCGTTCGGTTTCAAGGGCCCCGATCAGCAGAAGCCCGCCGGGGTGCTCTCCGGCGGCGAACGCAACCGGCTCAACCTGGCGATGACGCTGAAGCTGGGCGGGAACCTGATCCTGCTCGACGAGCCGACCAACGACCTTGACGTGGAAACGCTCGGCTCACTGGAGAACGCGCTGGAGCAATTCCCAGGTTGCGCGGTGGTCATCTCCCACGACCGATGGTTTCTTGACCGGGTGGTTACGCACATCCTGGCCTGGGAGGGCACCGAGGACAACCCGGCCAAGTGGTACTGGTTCGAGGGCAACTTCGAGGGCTACGAGGCGAACAAGATCGATCGGCTAGGTGCCGATGCGGCGCGGCCGCACCGCGTGACCTATCGCAAGCTGACCCGCGGCTGACGGGCTGGGGTTGTGGCGGCACCAGGTGGGACCTATCTGCGGGCAGAGGGCGCCGCTGAGCGGCTGCTCGCCTCGGCGCACGCCGCGCGGTGGCGGGCTCCGGAGCTGTCGCTGGTGCTCGCCAGGCACGCGGAGGCCTTGACAACCCAGGGCTACGACTTCCTGATACGGATGCGGGCTCAGCTGATCGCGGTGGCCGCGTGCTGCCGCCTGGGTCGACGTCAGGATGTGCTGCCCGAGGCCGTCGCGTTGCTGCGGGCGGCAGAAGCGGCTGGCCGGCACGCCATCACGGGGCCGCTGCGCATCGAGCTGGCG
>JBOHEL010000586.1:0-3109 GCA_050700995.1 Sciscionella sp.
CACAACCCAGATGATCGACGATCAAGCATCCAAGACCGAGCCCGACACGCCGACACCAATCACCGACAGCCCACCAAGATCCACTAGCTGGCGACGGCCCAGCTCAATCGGACCCGTGAATGGACACCCGCGGAGGCCGGCGGCTGAGCCTCGTTGTTCGGGTTGTTCGGGTTGTTCGGGTTGTTCGGGTTGTTCGAACCATGCCCGTGACCCGCCCCGCCTTTTCCGGACAGCTTTCTTATGACTAATTCAGGCTGCGAGATGCCTGTTCAGATACTCGTTGTGGACCTCTAGTGGGGTGTTGTAGTTGAGGCCCGAGTGGAGACGTTGGTCATTATAAAGGAGCCCTCAATATATTTCACACACCGACAAGAACATCGACATCCTCGCGCTGCACCACCAACTCGACGTCCTACAGCGTCAAGTCGACAAACCACGGCTCACCCCGCCCGACCGGGGAAGTCGCGGCGGCGGCCGACAAACGAGCCGCGACCAAGCAAATCAAGGGAGATCAAGAAATGACTCACAACGTGGTCAAGATGTACGCGACGGCAACCATTACTCGAGAGGCAGCCAAGTCATTGGTCGACGCGGCGCGGGTGGCCTCGAACAAACTGGGTTTCGAACCCGCTACCGCGGTCACGGATCTCGGTGGTCACCTCAAAGCCTTCGAACGTGGAGACTCGACCCCTTACCTGGCGGGTGTCATCGCGATGGACAAGGCCTGGACGGCCGCCTCGTACCAGTTGTCCACATCCTACTGGAACCGATACGTGCAGGACTCCTCGGTGGCCGCGCTGCAGAACTCGTCTCGCGTGATGCCGGTAGGTGGCGGCTATGCCATCATGTGCGACGGGCAGGTCATCGGCGCCATCGCCATCTCGGGTGGCTCGCTCGAGCAGGACGAGAAAGCGGCACTCGCGGCGCTGGCAGATCTGGGTTTCGGCACCACCGAAGACCCCGACGCCCGCTGAAACCGACAGCGAGGTCTCAGTTGCCGAAAACCCCCTCGACGGCGTCGACTCGTCGAGCGCAGCGGCTGGCGCCGTCGGTCGTCAGCTAGTGGGTGAATCCGTTAGTTCGTCGGGGGTTGCCATGCGGTGGGGTCGTTGAGGTAGAGGCCGCAGGCGCAGTCGAGTGCTTCTTGGGGCGTACCGGCGGTGTACCGCTTCAATACTTGGTGCAAGTTGGTGACCTGCGGTTTTGTTGAGTTGGATCAGGCGGCTGGGTAGTACTCGTTGATCACGCCGCAGCCCATAGTAGACATATGCTTTGAGATAGTGGTGGTGGCGCGGCGGCGTTCAAGCCGGTGGTTGTTTGCCAGGCAAGTGCTTGGTACAGTCGAAGGTACAGACTGTGGCGCTGGATAAAGGGCGTGACGAGGGTCGGCAGCCTGTGCTGATAGCGGCATTTGGGGGACCTATGTCAGACACGCTTCGCACTTCTTCCGATATTCTGTCCGAAGAGTTCCAGCGTTCTCCTTATCCGATCTACGAGACCCTCCGCAGGAACTTTCCGCTCTTTCACGATGCGCGGCTGGACGCCTGGCTCATCAGTAGGTACGAGGACGTAACACGTGCCTTCCGGGAGGCCGACATCTTCTCCAGCCGGAGCTGGGACGATCAGTTGCGACCCCTCGTGCACCGCAGCCTCATGGCGATGGACGGAGAGGAACACGCGCGCCACCGCCGACTGATCTCTCCGGCATTCCAGCGGAAGAGGTTACGGGAGAAGATCGGTTCCTCGATAGAAGACTCCGCACGACAACTCGTTCACGCCTTCGCAGCCGACGGTACGGTCGACTTCGCGGAGCGCTTCGCCCGCCGTCTTCCCGTCAAGGTCATCATGCGTCTGATGGGAGTCTCCGACGACAATGAAGACTTCCGGCGGTGGTACCGCGCCATCGTCGACTACAGCGGTAACTTCGCCCAGGATCCGGTTGTGACACGCGCCGGCCTTCGCGCGGGTGAAGAGCTGGCAGAGTTCCTGAACCAGCGGATCCGGCGGCGCCGCGCGGATCCTGGCGACGACCTCATCTCGTTGCTGTGCACGAGCGAAGTCGACGGGACCCGTATGGACGACGAAATGATCAAGAGCTTCGGACTTGTGCTGCTGGCGGCTGGCGGTGAGACGACGGAGAAGTCTCTGAATCTGACCGTCTGCCACCTGCTGCGAAACCACATCCGGCTGGAGGCACTGGCTGGTGATCAAACCTTAATGGACAGAGCACTTGCGGAAACGCTGAGGCTCACGCCTCCCGTACAGGTGATCACCCGGGAGACGCGTGAGGCAGTCAAGTTGTCCGGAGGTACCTTGCCCAAGGGAGCCCTGGTCTTCCTGCTCATCGGGGCGGCGAATCGGGATCCGGCTCGATTCCGTGCGCCGGACACCTTCGACATGTTCCGGGAGGACGCCGAGGCGGATCGGGCGTTTGCGGGTGCGGCCCAGCACCTGGCGTTCGGCGCCGGACGGCACTTCTGTGTCGGTGCCTCCCTCGCTCACATGGAGGTCACGACCGCTCTTCGGTCCCTGTTCCGGAGGCTTCCCGACCTTCGTTTCGCTCCCGGATGCGCACCTCAGGACGTGGGTGTCGTCACCCGTGGCCCGCGGAAGGTCCTGCTCGACTTCACCCCTGTTCGCGCACACACCACTCTTTGATACGTCCATGGGTTCCGGGCGTGTGGTCCACCCGACCTCCTACTGTTGGTCCCACCGATATGGAGTAGTTTGCCCATGACCGAAACCGCCCCCTCGCCGGAGCCGCTTTTCCAGCTGTCGACGGGATATTGGGCATTCAAAACCTTGGCGACTGCGTACGAACTGCAGCTGTTTGCCCGCTTATCCGGGACGCCGGGGATGACCTTTCAGGAGTTCGCCGAGCGGTGGGAGATCGATGAGCGCCCGGCTCGTATGCTGCTGACCGGCTGTGCGTCGCTGGGTCTGCTGGAGAAGACCGGGGATCGATATCACAACAGCCCCCTTGCTGAGGAGTATCTGGTTCCCGGAAAGCCGCATCACTTCGGCGGGCTCATCGTCATGCTCGACCGCCGTTTGTATACAGCCTGGGGGCGGCTTACGGAGGCGGTGCGCACCAATCGGCCCGTTACCT
>JBOHEL010000587.1:0-3102 GCA_050700995.1 Sciscionella sp.
GACTACCCAGCGCTCTACGGCGGGTACCTGCACCCGGCAGGAGCAGGTGAGGCCGCGCTGTACTTCCTGCTCTCGCAGTGGGGCCCCTACAACGTGATGCTGCTGCGCGCCGAGCTTGACCCGACCTAGACAGGCTGGTGTTGTGCTGGCCCGAGACGGCGGCGGGTGATCAGCAGCGCCAGTCCGCGCCAGCCGAGCAGGAACAGCGCGAGGAACGCGCCCGCCACCAGGATGAACGACAGCTCGGTGCCCTGCCCCGAGATGACGCGCAGCACCATGCCGCCAACAAGCGCACCCAGCCAGACGGCGACGCCGCCGGAGCCCACCCGCAGCGGCCTGCGCCACACCCGCCCGGCCAGCCATCCGATCGCGGCACCGGCAAGGAACGGCCACGCGGTGCTCGCGATACCTGACAGCGCGAGCCCCTCGGTGTGCGAGGTACGACCGATGGTGACGAACACCAGCACGACGATCACATCGAGTAGTACGGCGAGAGCGGTGGATCTGGCGGCGCGACGCATACCACCAGTGTCCACCTGGCGTCAGTCGCGCAGCGCGCCAAGGTGCAGATAGGTGACGAAGGTCCCAAGCCAGTGTTCCGCGGCGTAGCCGTAGCCGAAGACGTATCGCGAGCCTGTCGCGGCATGGGCGGCGGCAGCCTTGTCCACCAGCGGGCGGTAGCGGTGATTCCACGGCAGCGCCTCGCCGACCGAACGCCAGCACCAGGCACGGGAAAGCGCCAGTCCGGTGAGGTGCGAGCCATAGGGGCCCGACGGGTCGTCCACCTCGACCGGCGCGGTGAGCACCTGCCAGCGCGTGGCTTCCAGATCGGGCAGTAACCCCTCGAACCAGCTGGTGAACTGACCTTCGGGTAGCGCCCGCCGCATCAGGTCCGCCTCCGCGAGTGCGGGGGAGAGGAAATCGGCGGCGTCGGGCTCGAATCCGCCGTAGCCCGCGTCATCGCCGTACCAGCGCAATGCGGCCGCGACGCACGCCTGCTCCAGTTCGGTGTCTCCGGTGGTGCGGGCGGTGTCGAGTACAAGAGTGGTGGCGAAGGCAGTGTTGGTGTGGGTGCCGGTCCGGATCGGCCGCCTTGCCGAGCTGATCCAGGCCAGCCAGTGGGCGCGCAGCGCGGTGGCAAGCGGCCGCAGCGCCTCGCCCCAGCGCCTGGCGTCCGCGACGTCCCAGGCGGCCAGCTCGGCATTCAGCAGCAGCAGCCACGCCCAGCCGTACGGGCGTTCCCAGTGCCCGCCCATCGGGGTATCGAAGAACTCCGCTTCGATACGGCAGCCTTCCGGGGTGATCAGCTTGTCGAGCGCCTTGGTGGCGGTCGCGGCACCGGGAAGGTCTGGATGCAGCCGCAGCAGGCGCACGGCCAGCCAGGTCTGGTGGACACAGGAGTGCCAGTCGTAGGAACCGGCGAACACCGGATGCAGCTCCCGCTGCGGAACCAGTTCATCCGGCGAAGAGATGAAATGCGTCCAGTGGTTGGGGTAGTCGCGCTGGACGTTAGCCACGGCGGTGCCGAGCAGACGGTTCACGTCGTCGGCGCCGATCTCGGCAGGAAGGCTCGATTGTGTCGTCACGTTGACATGGTGCGCTGTCGGACCGGCGGTGCCCAGGGTCGTTCGTATGCCGTGTCCATCACATCACTACTGTTGTCACCGTGGTGAACTGGAGTGTTGACGTACCGGTTGACGCCCTGCCGGAACTGCCCCCGCTGTCTGACGAGCTGCGCGAGAGGTTGGACGGGGCGCTCGTGCGGCCCGCGAAGCAGCAGCCGGAGTGGCCGGATACCGAGCAGGTGCGCCAGGTGCGTACCGTGCTGGAGAGTGTGCCCCCGGTCACAGTGCCCGCCGAGATCGACCGGCTGAGGGAGGAGTTGGCCTCGGTGGCCAGGGGCGAGGCATTCCTGCTGCAGGGCGGTGACTGCGCGGAAACGTTCGCCTCCAACACCGAGCCGCACATCCGCGGCAACATCCGTGCGCTGCTGCAGATGGCTGTGGTGCTGACCTACGGTGCGAGCCTGCCGGTGGTGAAGGTCGGCCGCATCGCCGGGCAATACGCGAAGCCCCGGTCGGATGCCACCGACGCGCTCGGGCTGCCCGTCTACCGCGGCGATATCGTCAACTCCCTCGCCGCAACACCTGAGGCCAGGGTGCCGGACCCCTCGCGGATGATCCGCGCCTACGCCAACGCCGGCGCCACTATGAACATGGTGCGCGCGCTGACCGGTTCCGGCCTCGCCGACCTGCACAAGGTGCATCACTGGAACAAGGACTTCGTGCTGAGCTCGCCTGCGGGCGAGCGCTACGAGGCTCTTGCCGCCGAGATCGACCGCGGCCTGCGTTTCATGTCGGCGTGCGGGGTGACCGACCGGTCGTTGCAGAGCACCGAGATCTTCGCAAGCCACGAGGCGCTGCTGCTGGACTACGAGCGCGCACTGCTGCGTCTGGACACCTCGGGCCCTGAGCCGAAACTCTACGACGTGTCCTCGCATTTTCTGTGGATAGGTGAGCGCACCCGGCAGCTCGACGGGGCGCATATCGCATTCGCCGAGCTGCTCGCTAACCCGATCGGCCTGAAGATCGGCCCGACCACAACCCCCGAGCAGGCCTTGGAGTACGTGCAGCGGCTCGACCCGCATCACGTTCCAGGACGGTTGACGCTGATCTCCCGGATGGGCAACAGCAAGATCCGCGAAGCACTGCCGCCGATCGTGGAGAAGGTCGCGACGTCCGGCCATCAGGTCATCTGGCAGTGCGACCCGATGCACGGCAACACCCACGAGGCGTCCACCGGCTACAAGACGCGGCATTTCGATCGGATCGTCGACGAGGTGCAGGGCTTCTTCGAGGTGCACCGCAAGCTCGGCACCTATCCCGGCGGCATCCACATCGAGCTGACAGGCGAGGATGTCACGGAATGCCTCGGCGGCGCGCAGGACATCTCCGACAGCGACCTGTCCGGTCGCTACGAAACCGCCTGCGACCCTAGGCTGAATACCCAGCAATCCCTTGAGCTGGCCTTCCTCGTCGCCGAGATGCTGCGCTCCTGACCCGGTAACGACCGTGAGTACTTTCGTCGGCTATAGCCGTCGAA
>JBOHEL010000588.1:0-3100 GCA_050700995.1 Sciscionella sp.
GTCCTTGGGGCGATCCCCACCAGCCGCGACCGCGACCGACTGCTGTTCCGCCTGATCTACACCACCGGTATGCGGATCGGGGAAGCCCTCTCTATCGAGTCCGATGACCTCGACCTGACCCGCGACGACGAACACGTCACGACCCTGGGCAAAGGCGGCCGCCGGCGCACCGTCCTGCTCGACGATCCCAGCGTCGTCGCGATGCTCCGGCGCTACCTACGGGCCCGCGGCCACCGGCACGGCCCACTGTTCCGGGCCGAGAAAAACCACGTGGGTGGCCCGCTGCGCTACGCCTCCGCCCGAGCCCTGTGGACCAAATACCGAAAGAAAGCGCAGGTAAACGCCACAATCCACCAGCTGCGGCATGTACACGCCACCGAACTGGAAATGAGCAGAGTTGCGTCGGATGCATCATTCGGCGGTTTGTGTGAACGCCGCCTACCTGGGGTGGCGGGTCACCGGCCTTCGTATGAGGTGGACGTGGAGTTCGTCCGACACGCCTGGTGACCTGCGTGTGAACGTCATCCGTTGCGTTTGGTGCCACGATGCGTCATCCAGTTCTGTCGCGCTGAGTGTCTCCTCGTTGCATTCAGTGCTGACTCCCGGTTGGGAGATTGTGGATGGCGGAACGTACGGTGGGCTCGGCGGCGCTGGTGTTGGTCGGTGGGGCGGCGCCGGTGCGGCCGGAGCCGGTGTTGTTCGAGGCGATGCTGGAAGGTTGGCGTCGCCAGCAGACCAGCCGCCGGTTGAGTAGCTGTCTGATCGAGGGGCGGGAACGGCTGGTGCGCCGGTTCGTCGTCTCCATCGGCGCGTGGCCGTGGCAGTGGACGTCTGCACAGGTGGAGGCCTGGATCACGGCGGGTGGGTGGGCGCACTCGACGGTGCGGTCGTATCAGGGTGCGCTGGCGATGTTTTTGTCCTATGTCTGTGATCCGCGCTATGGCTGGGTCGCCGAGTGCGAGGCGCGGGTTGGTGTCCGGCCGGTGCAGGTGTGTCACGAGGACAACCTCGCTGTGCACGTGGCCGATTATGAGGGCCGGCCCGAGCGGCGGCCGTTGACACGCCAGGAGTTGCAGGCGTTCTTCGACGCCGCCGACGACCGGGTGGAGCGGGTGGTGGCCTCGCGGCGCAAGGGATGGCTGGCCCTCTTCCGCGACGCCACGGTGTTCAAGGTGGTTTATGGGTGGGGGCTGTTCTCCGGGGCTCGACCTTGCGTGGGAGCTTGAGTCCCTGAGTTTGTGCAGCTCAGAAGCTGATGGCTGAACGTTAGCGGCTGCAAAAGGTGCTGGTTATGCCGATATCGGCATAACCAGCACCTTTTGCGCAATTCGTTCAAATACGCCTCGAAGAAGGACTGGGCGACGATCGCGAAAGATCTCAGGCCCGTCTCCACCGCGCCCTCGGAGTCCAGTGCGCTCGACGCCTTCGCCGAGTTCGGTGCCACGTGGGAGAAGAAGTATCCCGCGATCATCCGACTGTGGACCAATGCATGGGCGGAGTTCGTGCCGTTCCCGCGATTCGACACCGAGATCCGCACGATCATTTGCACCACGAACGCGATCGAGTCGATCAACGCCCGGATCCGGCGAGCGGTCAACGCCCGAGGCCACTTCCCGACCGAGCAGGCCGCGCTGAAGTGCGTCTACCTCGCGATCATGAGCCTGGACCCCACCGGCACGGGACAGCAACGCTGGTCCAACCGCTGGAAAGCCGCGCTCAATGCCTTCGAGATCACCTTCGACGGACGCCTGTCCGCCGGACGAAAGTAACCCCAACAAGATCCAGTTAGTTGGGTCGGCCACGGACGCGGTACCGGGATTGCTCCCGGCCCGTTTCCCGTGGCCGCCCGCCGAACCGGACGTGCGGCTCTCACCGCATCCGGCTCTCCACGTGTCGCGCTCGCTGTTCACGCGGTGGCTGGTCCGGTGATGGTCCAGGGGGTCGGTATCCGAGTTCCGCGGTAGCGGTATCGGGTGACCGCGACGCTGGCCGCGCCGCGGAAGTGAACCCCGTTGTGGGCGAAGCGCCAGCCCTGGTCGCAAAACCGGCGCCGGACCTCGCGCCAGGAGATGCGTCCGTGTTTGCGGCGTATCCAGGTCCCTATCCGACGCCAAGCGTGGGAGTCGAGCTGGGAAAACACCGCCTTGGACACGCCATGGCGGAAGTAATTCGCCCACCCCTGCAACGCCCGGTTGACCCGGCGCAACAGCTGGCCGAAGTCCTCGTGCAGGGTAGATCTGCGGGTGTGCCACCTCATCCGTTCCCGGGTCGCCGCTTCGGCCTTCTGGGACGGGACGGTGTAGACGAAATACAGGCCTCGGGTTCCGCGTTTCCGCATCCGCCGGATGTGAAAGCCCAGAAAGTCGAAACCCTCGTCGATGCTCACCACACGGGTCTTGTCCGGAGCCAGGGCCAGCCCCAGCGGGGCGAGCACCTGGGCCACCTCCTCGCGTAGCGCCTCGGCGTGCTGGCGTTCGCCGTTCACGCATACGACGAAGTCGTCGGCGTAGCGGATCAGCTTCCAGCAACCCAGCCCGTGGCGGCGGCGACGGTCCCGCTGATGCCAAGTGCTCATCGATTGTCTCCACTGGCGAGCGAAATGCTCATCCAGTGCCGACAGCGCGATGTTGGCCAGCAACGGGGACAAGATCCCGCCCTGCGGGGTTCCGGTCCAGGTGTCCTCGCGCTCCCCGGTGGTCGTCATGACCCCGGCTTTAAGGAACGCTTTGATCACCGCCAGGACCTTCTTGTCCTTGATCCGAGCCCGTATCCTGCCGAGCAACACGCTGTGATCGATCGTGTCGAAACAGGACTGAATGTCGGCTTCCAGCACCCACCCGTAACCTCGGGTGGTGATGTGCTGGATGTCCGCGATGGCGTCCTGCGCCCGCCTGTTCGGGCGAAACCCGTAGGAGCAGGGCAGGAAGTCCGCCTCGAAGATCGGTTCCAGGACCAGTTTCAGCGCCGCTTGAACGACCCGATCGGTCACCGTCGGGACGGCGGTTTCATACTGCCTCTTCTGCGGTGAGGGGTTGGGATTTCGGGTTGAGGTGGTCTGAGCTGGCGATTCGCTGGCGGCAGGTGGTTTCGAGGTCGGGTG
>JBOHEL010000589.1:0-3090 GCA_050700995.1 Sciscionella sp.
GCGCCCCCGGTAGCCGGTCGAATACAGTCCGCGAGTGTAGGGGAACTGGCCCGGCCAGCCGATGCGGTCGAAGTCCGCGACGGTGTCACCAGGCGGCGGCCCGTAGACCGGATCGACCTCGGCACTGGACAGCGTGGTGAAGTCGGCGTCACGAAGCTTGCTGGAAGCCTCGGCCGCCGCGTACTGCTCCTCCCACTGCTTCCTGCCCCGCTCGATCTCGGGTACGTCCGTCATGTCTGCCTCCAGCGACTCACCGAGTGTTCTCGGTAGTCCAATAGTAGGACGACCTAGCAAAATCTGCCCACAGTGAGTCTCATCACCGCCGGCCAATGAACCGGCGTGCTCTCATTCCTGCGCCAGGTGCTCCTCCACCCGCGCCACCTTCGCGCTGAGCTGGCCCGTGTAACCAGGCCGGATATCGGCCTTGAGCACCAAGCTCACCCTCGGCCCGTAGGCTCCGACCGCCTCGGTGGCACGGCGGACAACGTCCATCACCTCGTCCCACTCGCCCTCGATGGTGGTGAACATCGAGCCCGTCTCGTTAGGCAGGCCGGATTCACGCACTATGTGCACCGCGGCGGCGACCGCCTCTGAGACGCCTCCTGGCTCGCCGCCGCCGGGGCTGACGCTGAAAGCTACGAGCATGTTCGCTCCCCTTTCGCTCCGCTGATGCGTACTCGCTGGTAGCTTCGGTGGCCATGACCGGCAAACCGCTGCCCTTCGATCCGATCGCCCGCGCAGCAGCGCTGTGGGAGGAGCGGATCGGGCCATCGACCTCCATGGCTGCCGTCACCGGCGTGATGCGGGTGCAGCAGATCATCCAGTCCGAAGTGGACACAGCACTGAAGCCGCACGGGCTGACGTTCGCCCGCTACGAGGCGCTGGTACTGCTGTACTTCTCGCGGCAGCGCAGCCTCCCGATGCGGGTGATGGGCGAACGGCTGCAACTGCACCCCACGAGCGTAACCAACATCGTGGACCGGCTGGAGGCCGACGGCCTCGCCAAACGCATGTCACACCCGACCGACCGGCGCACCACGCTGGTGCAGATCACCGAGGAGGGTCTGCTGCGCCGCGAGCGGGCCACCGAGGCGGTCACCGCGATCGACTTCGGCTTGCGCGGACTGACAAAGCGGCAACGGGTCATGCTCACTGACCTGCTGGCCAAGATACGCAAAGCCAGCCGCGATTTTGCCGACTAGCCCAAGACCCCCAAAGCGGGGGTTGGGGGTCTTGAAGACACCCAAACCCCCGCCTGCGACCGCCGTTCGCGCGGCGAACCGCTCACCCGCTGGTTACCCTCGCCGGGCAGGGACAGCGGGGTTCTCATGACACGGGAGTACGCGCCATGGCAGCACAGGCAACACACCAGGTGGTCATCGTCGGCGGCGGGTTCGCAGGTGTCTCGACCGCCAAGCAGCTGGCAGCCGACGGCATCAGCGTGCTGCTGATCGACCAGCACAACTACCACCAGTTCCAGCCACTGATCTATCAGGTCGCCACCGCGCAGATCGCGGTACCGGACGTGGCACGCCCGCTGCGCGCGATCTTCCGAGGCGACCCGGTCGAGGTGAAGACCGCTACGGTGGCCGCCGTCGACGCGGAATCGCGCACTGTCACAACCGCTGACGGCCTTACCTACCGCGGTGAGATTCTGGTGCTTGCCACCGGAGGTGAAGCCAACTTCTTCGACATTCCGGGTGCGGCCGAGCACGCGTTCCCGCTCTACTCGGTGGATGACGCCGCGCGGCTGCGCTCGCGGCTGCTCGGCGCGCTCGACACCGCCGACCGCAGCCAGGATTACATCGATCGCGGTGTGCTCAATGTGGTTATCGTCGGCGCCGGGCCGACCGGTGTGGAAACCGCGGGCGCGGTCGCCGAAAGCCTGCGGTATGTCGTTCCGTCCTACCTGCCGACGTCGGTGGCGACCCAGGGCAATGTCTACCTGGTCGACATGATCCCGACAGTGCTTGCCGCGTTCACCGAACGGTCCCAGGAATACGCCAAGCGGAAACTGCGGTCGAGCGGGGTGCAACTCCGGCTCGACGTCGGCGTCACCGAAGTACGCAAGGACGGCGTGGTCCTTGCTGACGGGAGCCATATCCCTTCGAAGACCGTGGTGTGGGCCGGGGGACTGAAGGCCGGGAGGCTCATCGCGAATACCGGTCTGCCCCAGGGAAAGGGCGGCCGGATCGACGTGGATCCCGACCTGAGGGCACCCGGCTTTCCCGGTGTCTATGTGCTCGGAGACTCGGCGAACCTCACCGACGCTGCGGGCAACCACCTGCCGCAACTGGGATCCGTGGCGCAGCAAGCGGGCAAGTGGGCTGCCCGCAACATCAAGGCTGACCTAGCGGGAGCGCCCCGCCAGCCGTTCAAGTATCAGGACAAGGGCATCATGGCGATGATCGGTCGCGGTGCGGCGGTCGCTGAGCTCGGGTCCAAGCACCGCCAGATGGCAGGCGTGGTGGCGTTCGCGGCGTGGCTGGGCGTCCACCTGGTATTGCTATCCGGCTTGCGGGAACGGATCGGTGCCTGCGTTTCCTGGATCTGGGATTACCTCTCACGCAGGCGACCGCAGATTCTGGTGGACCGGCCGGAGGCCTACGCCATCGACTGGGAGGACGACTCCGGGCTCGGTGGCCGGTAGCCACACCATGCCTGTGCTGGGTTGGGGGGTCTTGAAGACCCCCCAACCCCTCAGGCAGCGGTGATGGCGAATATGTGCAGTGCCCCTCCCTTGACCTCGGTCGGCAGGGTCACGCTTGCGACGCGCTTACCCGCCTGCAGCGCGATCGGCGCCGTGGCGAACACATAGGTGTCGATTCGCTGGCTGCCACCAGAGGTCTCGTTTCGATATGGCGTACTCGCCGCGATCTGGTTGCCGAACATCAGCGCTCCGCCGCCACCACCACGGGTCCAGTCGGTGAAGCCGATGTCCGCCTGCTGCCTGCTCCCGTCGGTATAGGTGACCGTCACGGCTCCCGAAGCCTCACCGTTGCTGGCACTGCCGAGAAAGGCCAGCTGGGTGGCACCGGCTTGCGCGCCCGAGAGATCGACGGTCTGCCCAGCCGCGACAACGTTGTCCGG
>JBOHEL010000590.1:0-3087 GCA_050700995.1 Sciscionella sp.
TCCCGGCCTGCACCGAACCGGCGACCTGTTCCAGCGCGGGCCCCTGCTGCTCCTGGGGAAGCGTCTTGATCTGCTCCTCCACCAGCTTGACCGTGTCCACCACGCCCTGCATGACGGCACGGTCGAGCACGCCGGCCTGCACCTTGCAGGTGGCGACACGCGGATCATTCTTGAACCACACCGGATGGCTCGTGCCGCCCCACGGCAGGGCGAGCGCGGTCTCGTGCTGGCCTGGCACCACAACCTCGAACGTGGTGAACGGATCCCACTTCTGGTACTGGTTCTCCTCAAGGTAGTACCAGTCGGCCGTGAGGATCGTGAAGATCGTCTGAGTGGAGGCGTAGGTCGGGAATCCCTTCCACAGCACCAGGATGTCCAGCGTGTCCAGGCCGGGGTGCTCCAGGCAGATGTTCGCGGCGATCTCACCGGTGGTGTACATCTGCGCGACGCCGGGCGAGAGCAACAGGCCCTGCTCCGCGAACCGCTCCCCCCAGCGAGCCTGCGCGTCGAGCACCCAGTCCTGCTCTCCTGTGGTGTCCACGTAGTGGCAGCCCGCCACGGCGCATGCCTCGACCACTTCCGGCCCGTACTTGATGAACGGGCCGACGAGGTTGCTCACCACCTTCGCGCCGCGGAACAGTTCGGTCAGCGCCTCCACCGAGTGCTCGACCTCGACTACCTCATGCTCGACCGTGTCGATTCCCGGTACACGGTCGAGCGCGTCCTGCACGCGCTTCTTATCCCTACCGGCGGCGATGAACGGCACGTTCAACTCGCGCAGGTACTCGCACACCAAGCGGCCGGTGTATCCGGAAGCTCCGTACACGACAACAGGTTTGCTGCTCATGAACTGGCCCTTCTCGTTCGTGGTTGTCAGTGCGAAGATCCGCTCACATGCCCATGCCGCCGTCGACAGGGATACCCGCGCCGGTGATGAAGCGGGCTCCGTCCGATGCCAGGAACACCACGACGTCTGCCATGTCGGTGACCTCGCCGAGCCGCCCGAGCGGCGTCTGCGCGACCACCTCGCCAACGGCGGCCTCCACGCTGGGGAACAGGCCGAGCGTCTGCATGTCCACCGCGAGCTGGTTACCCATCTCGGTCGGTACCAGCCCCGGGTATATGCAGTTGACACGCACGCCGTAGCCGAGCTTGCCGGATTCCATGGCCGCGACCCTTGTCAGCCGGTCGACCGCCGACTTCGTCGCCGAATAGCCCGCGATGCCGGGGAACGCGATCGTGGCGGCCACCGAAGAAATGTTGATCACCGCGCCGCCGTTGCCCGCCGCGCCACCAGGCCGCATGGCGCGGAAGGCGTGCTTGACACCCAGCGAGGTGCCGAGCACGTTGACGTGCAGCATTTTAGTGAGCGCGGCTGGGTCGAAGTCGACGACGAGCCCGGAGATCTCCACGCCCGCGTTGTTCACCACGACGTCAAGACCCCCGAGCGCCTCGATCGTGCCTGCGATGGCGGTCTCCCAGCCCGTGTCGTCGGTCACGTCGAGCGCCACGAACCCGCCGCCGATCTTGTCGGCGGTGGCCTTTCCGGCGTCCTCCTGCACATCGGCGATCACCACCGCCGCGCCCGCCTTCGCCAGCGCTTCCGCTTGTGCCGCACCAAGTCCCTGTGCTCCGCCGGTGACGAGGGCCTTGCGTCCTGTCAGGTCATACACGCTCATTGCGATATCTCCTCCTTGAGATGGGCGGGCCGGAATCGCCATGCGGCGAGGTGAGGTGAACCACAGCCTACCGATCTCTTGACAGTCGTCAAGAGAAAACTTGACAACTGTCCAGATAAACTGGAAGGTCAGGTCAAGCCAGGGCGATAGACTGGATCCTGCCTCGCATGGTGCGGGCGGATGGAGAGTCTCGCGGTGACCCAGGTAGGCGACAGGAACGCAGACCGGATAGCGCGCCGTCAGGTCGACAAGTTCGGCGAGCGGCGATCGCAGCTCGCCAACTCCGCGCTGCAGACGCTGGCAGAGCTCGGTTACGCGCGCACCAGCCTGCGCGAGATCGCGCAGAACTCGGAGTTCTCGCACGGCGTGCTGCACTACTACTTCCGAGACAAGGTAGACCTGATCACCCACTGCGTGCGGGAGTACAAGGCGGAATGTGTCACCCGCTACGACCAGATCGTGACCGACGCGCCGTCGGCAAGGGCACTCAAGCACGGCTTCGGCGAAGCGCTGGCAGGCACGCTGCGCGAGGACGCTTCGATGCACCGCCTGTGGTACGACCTGCGCAACCAGAGCCTGTTCGAAAAATCGTTTCACGCGGACGTGTTGGAGATCGACAAGAGCATCGAGCAGATGATCTGGCGCATCGTAAGCCAGTTCGCGGAACTGTCCGGCGCACCGCTCGCCGTCGACTCGCCGACCGCGTACGGGATGTTCGACGGCCTGTTCCAGCAGGCACTGTTCCGACACCTCGTCGGCGACGGCCAGGCCATCGACCGGCTGCCCGCCGCCGTGGATGTCGCTATGACAACCATGCTCGTGCCCCAGCGGGGGGCGAAGGGCAAGCGCTGACGCGCTCGGCCGCCGGATAGTCAACGCGTTGAACAGTAGCGGGCCGATCAGTTGAGCGGCGGCGATATCGATATCCGTGGCACTCGCCTGCCGCGCATCGGCCAGGCATTCCCGCAGCACAGGGTCGAAAGGCTCGCGGTAACGGTCGATGTCGCACGTAACCGCTCGCGTGGCACACTCGACACCGTGAGTCCTGTGAGCCGTGGCCGCAAAGGCGCGAAGAACAAGAAGAGCAATAAGAGGTCGAGCAGCACGACGCCGCAACTGCATGTCGTTCCCGAACCCGCCGACGAGCCCGACGTCGACCACATGCTTGGCGACGTGCTCGCGCTGGGCGCGGAGATCGCCAATGCCGAGGATCCGCTGGACGCGGAGGCAGCGGGCGCGACGCTACTCGCCGCAGGGCGTTTCGCCGGCGCCGACTTCACACCGATCCTGACCGAGGGGATCGTCCCAACGTTGGAGTCGGCAGCGAGCCCGGAGGCACTGGCGGTACTGCTGGGTGTGGGGTCGGTCGCCGACGAGCCTGGCCGGTCCGCCGCCCGCGCGGCGGCGG
>JBOHEL010000591.1:0-3083 GCA_050700995.1 Sciscionella sp.
CCGCCGCACCAGCATCAGGAACGTCCCGGCGAAGCCCGATGCCGCCCGGGGCCCCCCGGCTAACATAAAGGAAGCCCCGTTCGCGCACTCCGCGAACAGGGCTCCCCCGCTTCCGGGTACCCCCGATGGGATTCGAACCCACGCTACCGGCGTGAGAGGCCGGCGTCCTAGGCCGCTAGACGACGGGGGCTTAGCAGCGAAGACGATACCGTCTTGGTCTTGAGATCTTCGCGCTGGGGTACCAGGACTCGAACCTAGACTAACTGAACCAGAATCAGTCGTGCTGCCAATTACACCATACCCCACCAGCGGCCTAGACGATCATGGATGCGCCAATGCTGCCGGAGGGAAATACTAGACTATGCGATGGCAAGCGGGAAATTGGGTCCCTGCCCGCCAGTTCAGGCACGCACCGCCGCGATCGCCAGCTCACTGACGAGGAGTTCGGGCAGCTCAGAGAGACCGCTGATCACCGAGATGCCTTCTGGTGCGGCGAGGTCGGCGCGGCCGTCCCGCACCAGCCACACACCGTGCAGCCCGGCGCGCGCGGCTCCCATCGCATCGGCATCGAGCCGGTCACCGACGTGTGCCACCTCGTCGGGCACGCAGCCGAGTTCGGCGCATGCGGTGTGGAACATCACCGGATCCGGCTTCGCGACCCCCACTTCGCCCGCGATGACCACGGTGTCGAACGTGCCCGCGAGTCCTAGGTCGGCAAGCTTGACGCGCTGGTGCGCGCCGGAGGCGTTGGTTACGGCGGCGATTTTCATTCCCGCGGCTCGCAGCCAGTCGAGGCAGCCTGCCGCATCCTCGAACAACATCCATCGCCGCCGCATCTCTTCCGAGCGTCGCCGTTCCCTTCGCTCTGCTTCGACACCGTCCAGTCGCTCTCCGATCGCGGCGAAGAACGCTCTGGTACGCAGTGTGTGCACGGTGGGGTAGCACAGTTCGCCTGTCACCACCGCCGCGGCATGCTGGTCGGTCACCTGCTGCCAGATCGTCCACACCGAATCCACGGTGCAGCCGGCACCGTCGAGTAGAACAGCGAGCGCCGCTCGTGCGGAACCGGTGTAGTCCACCAAGGTGTCGTCCACATCGAGGCAGACCGCCCGAATCCCCCGTTCCCGACGCCTGGGCTGGTCATCTGGTCTTACATCGACGCTCGTCGGGGACACAAAAGTCACTCGTGCGAGGATAGGTGCGATCGGCGCAACGCGAACTCGGCCAACGCGGTGATCCTTGCCGTTCTGATTCGGTCCAGCCGACCGCCCACCGTGGTGTTACCGCGCAAATGGGGGAATATCGAGGACATGTCAGCCGATGAGCAGCGCAGCGCGTAGCCGACCGAGGCAACGCTCGTGCCCCAGCAACTCCATCGACTCATACAGCGGTGGCGAAACGGTCCGGCCGCTGATCGCTACTCGAACCGGACCGAATGCCTTACGCGGCTTGAGTTCCAACCCGTCGACGAGTGCGAGCTTCAGCGCCTGCTCGATCCCTTCCGCGGTCCAGGCTCCCAGTCGCTCCAACGACTCGATGGCGGCCTGCAGCACGACGGCGGCATTGGCGCCAAGCATCTTCGCGGCTGCCAGTGGCTCAGGTGCGAAATCGGCCTCCGCCACGAACAGGAAACCGACCATTCCCGCCGCTTCGGACAGCACGGTGATCCGCTCCTGCACCAGTGGCGCTATCGCTTCCAGCACCCTGAGTTGCTCGCGGGAAGGCTCCCGAGGCAGGACGCCCGAGGTGGCCAGATAGGGCAGCACCCTGGCGACGAAATCCGCTGCAGGCAGCCTGCGCAGGTGACTGGCGTTGATCGATTCGGCCTTCTTCAGGTCGAAGCGCGCCGGGTTCTGGCTGACGCGTGAGATGTCGAAAGACTCGATCATTTCGGGCATCGTGAAGATGTCGCGGTCCTCGGCGATCGACCAGCCGAGCAGCGCAAGGTAGTTGAGCAGCCCTTCCGGGAGGAAGCCTCGGTCACGGTAGGCGAACAGGTTCGACTCTGGATCCCGTTTGGACAGTTTCTTGTTGCCCTCACCGCGCACCAGCGGCATGTGACCGAAACGCGGTGCCCCCGCACCTATGCCGATCCGCCGCAAGGCACCGTAGAGCGCGATCTGCCGGGGCGTCGAGGGCAGCAGGTCCTCGCCGCGCAGCACGTCCGTGATGCCCATTAGCGCGTCGTCCAGCGGGTTGGTGAGGGTGTAGAGCGGCCTGCCGTTGGCGCGCACGAGGACCGGATCCGGCACTGTACCGACCCTGAAGGTGATCTCCCCCCGGATCAGGTCGGTGAAGGTGACGTCTTCCTCGGGCATCCGCAGGCGCAGTACCGGTTCCCTGCCTTCCGCGCGGTATGTGGCCTTCTGCTCGTCGGTGAGGTCACGGTCGAAGTTGTCGTACCCGAGCTTGGGGTCGCGGCGCGCGGCGCGGTGTCGAGCCTCGACTTCCTCGGGGCTGGAGAAAGCTTCGTAAAGCTCGCCGGCAGCCAACAGCCTGTGTGCGGCGTCGGCGTAGATCTCGCCGCGCTGACTCTGCCGGTATGGGCCGTGCTCGCCCCCGACTTCGACGCCCTCGTCCCAGTCGATGCCGAGCCACCGCAGGGCGTCGAGCAGCGCGCTGTAGGACTCCTCGGAGTCCCGGCTGGCGTCGGTGTCCTCGATACGGAAGACAAGCGTGCCGCGATGGTGGCGGGCGTGCGCCCAGTTGAACAGGGCGGTACGCACCAGGCCGACGTGCGGGGTGCCGGTCGGCGACGGGCAGAAGCGGACGCGAACTTCGGATGGCTGTGTCATAGCCCGCACAGCGTATCCGGGCGTGCGGCGCTTGACCTGGGCACCACCCGGGTGCAATCATGCTATTCAACACAGGTTGAAATTAGGGAGGAGTGGGATGAGCGAGGCGCGAACCACCTGTTGTGTCGTCGGCGGCGGGCCTTCCGGCATGGTGCTCGGCCTGCTGCTTGCCCGGGCGGGCATCCACGTCACGGTGTTGGAGAAGCACGGCGATTTCCTGCGCGACTTCCGGGGCGACACTGTGCATGCCTCGACCCTCACGCTGCTCGACGAGCTCGGTCTCGGTCA
>JBOHEL010000592.1:0-3075 GCA_050700995.1 Sciscionella sp.
GTCGTCGACGGCGGTCTCGGCGACCTTGCGGGTGCCGACGTCGTCGCGGACCTCCCGAATCGCCTCCTCGACGACTCCGATGGCCCGATCCCGGATCGCCGTCCACTGCGCCTGGCGCTGGGTCTGGTCGTGGATCCGGGCTTCCTCTTGGTCCAGCCCCAGCTCCTCGCAAAGATCCTGGATTTCCACGCGGGACACGCCCGACGTTCGGACCGCCCACTTCAGCACCGCGCACACGGCGGCGTGGTTGTCGGCCGGTGTCAGCTTAGGCGTGAGCGCGGCGACGTCACGGACCTCACTCTTTCGACTCACCCGGATCATGACCGGCCCTGCCGCTCGGCTGCGCGGCCATCGTCGTGGAGCAGATCCACGAGCTTGCCCTGCACGTCGTTGACGCGCTCACGCCACCAGTCACGTTCGGAACCGGTCGCCTGCAGCTGATTCTCGAGGTGGGAGATCTGCTGCTGCAGCTCAGTGATCTGGGTGACCGCGGTACCGACCGCGACCTGCTTCGCGGGTGGCGTCCACGGTTGGCTGTCGGGACCGCGCAGCACAGTCACACCCTCGATCGAAGCCAAGTTCGCCAGGACGCCCTCGGCCAGCTCACGAGCAGCGCCGTCGCTCATCCATTGCGGGCACGCCTCCTGGATGACGTCGCCGAGCAGGTCCGCGTCGATACGCATGTCCTCGTCGGGGGTGCGCCGGACGCCGCGCTCGATGAGGACCTGACGCAGGTAGCAGGCGAGATCCAGCGCCTCCTCATAAGCGTCTCGGATGCCGTCCCGGCCGTTGTGAGGCTGCAGCGGGGTTCCATATCGCTCGATGCCCAGCCGCTCGCGCGACTCGAGGTCCGCTCTCACCGCGGCCTGCACGCTCGGGACACCCGGGCGCGGCGTTGGCCGCGGTTGTTCGGTGTGCTCGGTGTGCTCACTCATCGATGAGACCTCCGCTCGCGGACGAAGTTGCCGACGACCAGGACCACGACGGCCACGGCCCACCCGGCGGGCCACACGGCGGCCGCCCACGGGTGCGAACCGGGGAGCGCGGCGACGAACCACGCCGCCAGCGGGGCGAGTAGCAGCAGCAGGAACGAGGCCAGCACCTCGATCATCACGAAACCGATCTTGGGTTGATCGGGCGGCGGCATCAGCCGTTCCCCTCATCGTCAGCACCGATCGCGGCGTACTGCTCCCAGCCGATCGCGGCCAGGGTGTGACTGCCGCCGTCGGGGCAGTCATCACCGCCGAGCGACTCGATCGGGCAGCCGATGGTGATCTCGTGGGGGTACTCGACGTCGCGGGGATGCGAGAGCTTGACGCCGATCCCGAAGCCTTCAGGATCGTCGGCGGGGCAGGTGCCGTAGTACCCCTGCTCGTACATGATCACTTCTTCCTCCTCGAGTATCGATCACAGCAGGCCTACGGACTCCAGAAGCTGGCGAGCTGCGTCAAGGCGCTCCCACAGCTGCGGCGATCCGCCGGCGTCGGGGTGCAACTTGCGTGCGGCGATCTTGTAGGCGCGCTGGGGGTCCGTCTCGCGGCCGCCGGTCTGCTCGCGCACCCAGCGCAGCGCCTCCTCGGGGCCGGCGAACCCGTGCCCGTCGCCGGATCCGGCCTCAAGCGCCAGAAAGCCGGTGTACTGCTGGCCGTCCCGGACGGCGCCATAACGCTCCACGGCCCGCAGCGCGTCCAAGGTGAGTGCCACGGCGCGCAGGTTGGCCTGCCAGGACAGCCCGGCGTCGTCGTAGCGGTCCACGGCGTAGCGCAGCGCCCCGTGCCGGGTGTCCATCGAGACCCGGATGCGCCCGGAGTGCAGGCGGGCATCGGCGCGTACCTCACCGTCCGCGCGCAGGTGCCGGCGCGAGCAGTCGAGCTCGATGACGACCACGCCGGCACCGAGATGGTCGGCCTCCCGCAGCAACGCGTCCCGGGTCTTCGGCCAGCTGGCGGCGAACGGTGAGCGCTCCCGGGTCGTGTCGGGGTAGGGCCAGTCAGTCAGCGGCTCGAAGGCCAGTCGGGCGCGTCGGGTGGTCATCAGACGGTCTCGTCACCGAACGCGTCGTCGTCAGCAGACGGCAGAGCGGGCAGCTCCCAGCTGTGGACCGGGGCCACCCAAGCGAGAGCAGCCACCTTACGGGCCGTCTCCTCGGTGGTCGGTGTGATGCAGTACACGGCCGAGGCGCTGTAGAACTGGGTCGCCGTGAGCTTGGTTCCAAACCCGTCGCATTCAGCACAGGGGTCTTCGGTGTGCGTGGGTCTGCCGTCGGGATCGACCTCTTGGAGGCCGCACTGACCGGTGCATCGTTCACAGATCTCGCTGCCTGGCACGTCCAGGCGCAGGAAGTTCACGCCTCCGATCTGCCGCTCGCACAGGTATCCGGCGAGGCGCCGGTGACCCATCAACTCCAGGATCACCCAGCCCTCGAACGCAGTCGGTTCGGTTTGGTTGATCATTTCTTCCTCCGGATGTGGCCACCGAGGGCGCGGTGGTCGGTCTGCAAATGGGTGACGGCGTCGGACAGTGCTGTCTCGCGGTCGACGGCGCCGGCGCGGCGATGGCACAGCCGGCAGCGCCAGTCGGTGAAGAACTCATCCGGCGGCCGCGGATGCAGGTCGACTAGCTGCTCGAGGCGGATCCGCACAACCTGGCGGGTCACAGCTGAACACCAACTGTCCCCAGTGGCCATTTGACGACGGCCAGGGACTCGCCGTGGTGGCGTCGGACCGGCACCGGCCAGCCGAGGTGCTGAGCGCACATCTGGGCCATGGCCAGGGCTTCCGCTTCGTGGTGACGTAGATCGCTACAGGTGGCCGGCACACCGGGCCACATCGCGTGCATGGCGCGGACGACGTCGGCCTTCTCGACCGGATGCTTTGATGACCCGCCGCGGCCGGTGGCCCACTTCTTCAGCGTCGTCGGCGCGATCATGGCCACCGGGATCTCACGGTGCAGCAGCGTGCCGACGATCCACCACCACACCGCGGCGCGGTCCCACGCGTTGCCGTGGTCAGCGTCCAACGCCGGCGCCTCGACCAGAGCGAGCTGCGCGCGGCTGCCGGCCAACACACCGACACC
>JBOHEL010000593.1:0-3072 GCA_050700995.1 Sciscionella sp.
CTGAGCGCGCCACCCGTTGGGGAAGGTGTGGCCACCTTCCCCAACGGGCACGCGGTTCAGGCGGTGTATTCGTAGAAGCCGCGGCCGGATTTCTTGCCGAGCAGGCCGGCGTCCACCATGCGCAGCAGCAGCGGCGGTGCGGTGTAGAGCGGCTCCTTGAACTCGTCGTACATCGAGTCGGCGACCGCCTTGGTGGTGTCCAGCCCGATCAGGTCGGCCAGCCGCAACGGCCCCATCGGATGCGAGCACCCGTAGACCATGCCGTTGTCGATGTCCTCCGCCGAGGCGAACCCGGATTCCATCATCCTGATCGCGGAGAGGATGTAGGGGATCAGCAGCGCGTTCACCACAAATCCTGCCCTGTCCTGCGAGCGGATCACCGTCTTGCCGAGCATGTCGCCAGCGAAAGCTGCCGCGGCCTCGACGGTTTCCTCGCCGGTCAGCAAGGAGGGGATCAGCTCGACCAGCTTGAGCACCGGCACCGGGTTGAAGAAGTGGATGCCGACCACCTGGGCGGGACGGGATGTCGCCATCCCCAGCTTCATGATCGGGATCGAGGAGGTGTTCGACGCGAAGATCGCATCCGGCGAGGACACCACCTTGTCCAGCGCGGAAAAGACCTCCACCTTCACCGCCTCGTTCTCCGCCACCGCCTCGCACACCACGTCCCGGTCCGCGAACTCGCCAAGGTCCGTGGTGTAGCGCAGCCTGCCGATCGCGGCGTCGCGCTCCTGCTCGGACAGCTTGCCGTTGCGCACCCCGCGATCGAACGACTTCTCGATCCGTGCCCTGCCACGATCCAGTCCCGGACGGTCGATCTCGGTAACCACCACGTCAAGGCCCGCTCGCGCGGACACCTCCGCGATGCCCGAACCCATCAGTCCGGCACCGACCACGCCTACCTTGCGGATCACACTCATCTGCGTCATCGACCCTGCTTTCCCTTCCCTGCCAACGGCTCTTGACCGGCCTCGACATTACGCGCCGGCAGCGCGGACCCGTAGGCGGCAAAACGCGCATTACCGGCGGACGGCGACGGTAGGTGAGCAAAAGCACACCTTTCGCTTCCAAACCGCCCACCAGCGTCGATCCAGCGAACCATTCGGCCAATGCCGCAACGTTCGCCTACCAGCGGTAGGCGAACGGCTGGAGAAGCGGTTCCATGGCAACATCGGTTGTCATACGCAACTAATTTTTGGAGGGCTTCGCGAATGTGCGGGATCGCGGGATGGGTCGGCTTCCGGCATGACCTGAGCACCGAGCAGGCGAGGATCGACGCCATGACGGAGACGATGGCCTGCCGGGGGCCGGACGCTCGCGGCACCTGGTCCGACCGGCACGCCGCGCTCGGTCACCGCAGGCTGTCGATCATCGACCTGGAACGCGGCACCCAGCCGATGACGCTTGACACCCCGGAAGGCACGCTCGCCCTTACCTACTCCGGTGAGGTCTACAACTACACCGAGTTGCGCGCCGAGTTGCGCCGCAACGGCCATGTGTTCCGCACCGATTCCGACACCGAGGTAGTGCTGCACGGCTACCTGCAATGGGGCGAGGCGCTGGCGGAGAAGCTCAACGGCATGTACGCCTTCGCGATCTGGGACTCGCGCACCGAGCGACTCGTGATGGTGCGGGACAGGATGGGCATCAAGCCGTTCTACCGCTACACCACCGCTGACGGCGTGCTGTTCGGTTCCGAACCCAAAGCGATCCTCGCCAACCCGTTGGCACGCAAGGTGATCGACGCTGACAGCCTGCGTGAGGCGCTGTCGTTCTCCAAGACACCCGGCCATGCCATCTTCTCGGGAATGCGCGAGGTGCTGCCGGGAACCGTTGTCACAGTGGACTCCGCAGGCCTGCGCGAGCACACGTACTGGAAGCTTCAGGCCACGCCGCACACCGACGGTCGCGACGCCACGGTGGCCAAGGTGCGCGAGCTGATGGAAGACATCGTGCGCCGCCAGCTCGTCGCCGACGTGCCGCGCTGCGTGCTGCTCTCCGGCGGGCTGGACTCCTCGGCGGTGACCGGGTTGGCCGCGCGGCAGCTTGCCGAGCAGGACGAGAAGGTGCGCACCTTCGCCGTCGACTTCGTCGGCCAGACCGAGAACTTCACGCCGGACGACATGCGCGCGACACCGGACGGCCCCTACGTGCACGATGTCGCGGAGCACGTCGGCTCGCAGCACGCCGATATAGTGCTGGACGCGGAGACCCTCGCCGATCCCGACATCCGCAAGGCCGTCGTCACCGCACGTGATCTGCCGGTGGGACTCGGGGATATAGACCAGTCGCTGTACTTGCTGTTCCGCGAGATCCGGAAACATTCCACGGTGGCGCTGTCCGGGGAGTCCGCCGACGAGGTTTTCGGCGGGTACAAGTGGTTCCACGACCCTGAGGTACAGCAGGCCAACAAGTTCCCGTGGGTGGCACAGGCGATCAAAGCGATGCCCGCCGAAGACAGGTCCGTGGCGAGCCCGCTGCGCTGCGAGCTGACATCGAGGCTGGCGCTGGAGAGCTACCTGGCAGACACCTACGCCGCGGCCAAGGCCGAAGTGCCACGGCTCGACGGTGAGAGCGCGTTCGAAGCGAAGATGCGCGAGATCTGCTACCTGCACCTGACCCGGTTCGTGCGGGTGCTGCTCGACCGCAAGGACCGCGCCAGCATGGCGGTGGGGCTCGAAGTGCGTGTACCGTTCTGCGATCACCGGCTTGTCGAGTACGTCTTCAACACCCCGTGGTCGCTGAAGACCTTTGACGGCAGGGAAAAGAGCCTGCTGCGCCACGCCACCAAGCACGTGCTTCCGCAGTCCGTTGTGGACAGGGTGAAGAGCCCCTACCCGTCCACACAGGACATGAACTATGTCCGCGCGATCCAGCAGCAGGCTGCCGACGTCGCAGCCGACTCCAACCACCCGGCACACCAGCTGATCGACGAGAAGTGGCTCGCCACCGCGGTGAAGACCGATGTCCACGAGATGGGCCCTGCGACGCGGCACGGCATCGAGCGGGTACTCAACCTCGCGGTATGGCTCGACGAGTACCGCCCCGAGCTCAAACTCTAACCCCCCGCAC
>JBOHEL010000594.1:0-3060 GCA_050700995.1 Sciscionella sp.
GAGATCGATGACAACGAATGGTCGCGTGAGCAGGACGGGCCGGTTGTGGTGCTGCGCGGTCCGGAATGCACGACGCGCTGGTTGCCGTACCGCACGCGCCGGGTGCTGGCAGGCGATGAGCTGGCGGGACTCGGCGTTGAGGCACGGCAGCGACCGGAGTTCGCGGTGTGCTGGGCGCTGCCGGTGGACAAGGACGGAGTGCCGGTGGCGGCCGTGGATGAGGTGCTCCACGCCCCGACGCCTACCGACGAGAAGCTGTCATTGCCCGCGCGGCTGCTCGCCACGGTGCCACTGGAGCCAGGGAGGCGCCGGGTGTTGCCTGGCGCCGCGACCGCGGCGATGCTGTCCGCGGCCGCGGAGACCTATCCGGGACTAGTGAGGGAATTGCCTGCCGAGCACCGGGTTTCGCTGATTCCAACGCCGGGGTTTCCGATGTCCGAAGTGGACTCCATGCTGCGGGACGGCATCCTTGATGCGTTGCGCCGCGACGAATGGCTGCCTTCGGTTGCGGGTGGCGATGTCACACCCTCCAGTGCCTGCGTGCTGGAGGTGGTGTCGCCGCGCCTAGTGGAATTGCTCGCCGGGGTCGTGCCTGGCCTGCTCGGCGCGAGTTTCTCCGCTTCGCGGCACGCCTCAGGCATGGCGTCGCTGGGTGTGCGGCGGATGGGGTTGGCCGACGTCGTCGATGCGCTGGCCGGTGTGCGCCGTCCACCGGGTTGGTGGGCGGAACTGTACGGCGCACTCTCCGCGTTGGAATCGCTTGCGATCTCAGAGCTGGCCGGACTGCCGGTGCCGCTCGTTGACGGTCGCACCGTGCTGGGACCAAGGCAGGTGCTGCTCGCGGCACCGGAACTGTCCGACCTGCTACCCGGTTTGGACACGGCGGGCCCCGTTGGGTTGCGGATCGCGCATCCGGATGCCGCCCATCCGCTGCTTCAGCGGCTAGGTGCCAGGCGGGCGGGCCCACCGGATCTGCTGGAGTCCCCCGAGCTGGTCGCCGCGGTCGAGAGCAGCGTGGACGATGCACTGGCCGGAGTGAACACGGCAGGGCTGGCCGACACCGTGCTGCGGCTGTTGCGGGAGACCTCGACCGGTGTTGCCGAGCACCCGTGGCTTGCCGCGCTCGCGTTGCCCGACTCTGCTGGAGGCTGGCGCGGCGCAGGCGAATTGCTGCTGCCGGACGCCGCATTGCTCGCGGTGCTCGACCATGACGCGGTAGGCGAGCACGCACCGCTCGGCGTGCTGGCCACTTCCGTCGAGCAGCCCCGTGAGGTGCTCACCGCGACAGGTGTGCTGGATTCCTTCGCCGTGCTGGCGCGGGACGCACCCATCGCCGCTGACCATGACCTTGCTGACGAGGTGGAGTGGTTCTCGGCGATCGGTGGTGATCTGAACCCGCCAGACCGGCTTGTCGCGGTGCGCGACCTTGATCTGGTGGCGGACGACCGGTGGCCGGAAGCGTTGCGGATGCTGGCCGCCGAACCGCGAACCCGGCGGGCGCTCGATGACCCCGCCGGGTACACCGCATGGTGGCTGCGGCGCTATGCGGTACTCGCCGGGCGAGCGCCGGAGCAGTGGCGGCTGCCAGATGCGAGTGGGCTGGCAGGGCTCTACGATCCGTTGCCTGAGCTTGGTGTGGATCGGGCTGTGCTGCTCGCGGTAGGTGTCAGGGATGCGCTAGAGGTGTCCACAGTGGATGATGTCATCGCGTTGCTTGATCGCCTTGGTGATCCGGAACGCGTTGTGCCGCAAGGGGTCGTGCTGCAGGTGCACGGTGCGCTCGCTACCGCGGTATCGGGAGAGCTTATCGATACGTCCACAGTGGACCCGCCAGATCGGGTGCGGTCGCTGGCGGGAACCGCGGTGGACGCCGGATCCGCCTTGGTAGCGGACCGGCCGTGGCTGCTGGCGTTGCTGCCCGAGGATCGCACGGTTGGCGTGCCTGAGGGAGCTGACGCCGCGGCGCTGGCCGATCTGCTGGACGTCGGGCTGGCAAGTGAGGAGATGGCGGCGGCCGTCGGGGGTGGTGACCCGGTGGCGTGGTCGGAACTGGGTGCGGTGCTGCTGGTCTGCGAACTGCTCGGTGTCGCGGTACCGGACGGCCAGGTCGTGGTGCACGAGGAGCTCAGGGTGCTTGGCGGCACGGTGCGGTGGTGGTCGGACGCCGGTGTGCTACATGCGCAGGACTCGTCCGAAGGGCTGGCGCGCGCACTGGCCTGGGCACTTGGCCGCTGGCGGCAGCGCCATCTCATCGCCGCGATGCTCGACGACCCCGACCCGGCAACCTTGCTCTCCTGAGCATCTCGGGGCTCGCGTTAGCCGCCCGGTCCTGCGCTGGACCCGACACGGTGGGCTGCTGTGTGATCGCGGTACGGTCACAGCCCGCGCTGGGCGCTACGGGAGCCTCGCCGGGAGGCGCTTCGCTGCCACCATACGATCAAGAAGCCGATCAGGCCTAGCACCCATCCGGCGACACAGGACCACATCCACACGCCGTGATGACCGGTGAGCAGCAGCACGCAGCAGGCCACGAACCAGCAGACCGTGCCGATGGCGAGGATCGGCCGCACGTCGACCAGCCCCGGCGGTAGCGGAGGGGGAGGCGGCAACACCCGCGCGTCGCCGGGGCCGCGATCTCCGACTCCAGTCACGTGAGGCAGGCTACAAGGTATGGCGCCCGAGATCATGACCAGCCGGTTCGATCGGTTTTTCAAGATCACCGATCGTGGCTCCACGGTAGCGCGGGAGGTACGGGGCGGGCTCGTCACGTTCGTGGCGATGGCCTACATCATCGTGCTGAACCCGCTGATCATCGGCAGTTTCTCCGCCTCGGGCCCTGGCGCGAAGAAGGACGTGCTCGGTCATATCCTGCCGGTACCGCAGGTCGCCGCGGTGACCGCGCTGGTGGCGGCGGTGATGACGATCCTGATGGGGCTGCTGGCCAACTACCCCTTCGCCATCGCCACCGGGCTCGGTATCAATACCCTCGTCGCAGTCACGCTCTCGCCGCAGATGACGTGGCCGGAGGCAATGGGCCTGGTGGTGATCGAGGGCCTGGTG
>JBOHEL010000595.1:0-3047 GCA_050700995.1 Sciscionella sp.
GGAACACCGGAGCCGCGTAGACGACGATGCCGAAGAGTCTACCGAACACGTCGAACCAGCTGTCCCGCAGCCTGCCTGCTACCAGGCCGACTGCCAGGCCCACGATGACCGCCACGATCAGCGCGGCGACCGTGAGCTCCAGCGTGGCGGCGCCGTTGGTCTTGACGATGTCGATGACCTGACGGTGATCGGTGACGGTGGTGCCGAAGTGGCCGGTGAACACCTGGCTGAGGTAGTGCCAGTACTGCACGATCAGTGGCTTGTCGTATCCGGCGGCGTGCCTGCGGATCGCGATCTGCTCCGGCGACAGCCTGGCGCCCAGTGCCGCCTGGATGGGGTCACCCGGTGCGACCCGCATCAGTACGAACACGAAGGTCAGTAGGATCAATACCATCGGTATGACCAAGGCCAGCCGGACAAGCAGGTAGGTCCGCAGCGAGCCGCTGCCACGGGAGGCCATATCGGCGGGATTCCTCCAATGCGTGGGGGTAAGGGTGGTTTCAGGGCAGCTGCCTGCGGGGTCACCCGTTTGGATGCCCCCGCAGGCAGGATCTAGTAGGTCAGGACTTGCCGATCAACCAGTAACGGAACGTGTACGAGGCGTCGAGTGTCTGCTTGACGCCGGTCACGCCCTTGCGCTGGACGGCGATCTGCTTGCCCTGCCAGATCGGGATGGTCGGGACCTGCTCCGCGGAGATCTTCTGGATGTCGGCGAACGCGGCGTTGCGCTTGCTCTGGTCCGTCGCAGCCCGCTCGGCCTGGATGTCCTGCTCCACCTTGGGGTTGGAGAAGTGTGCCTTCAGGAAGGATGCCTTGCCGAAGAACGGGGTGACGTAGTCGTCGGCGTCGGGGTAGTCCGGGAACCAGCCGAGCTGGAAGGCCTGGTACTGGTCGGTCGGGTAGGCGCCGGTGTACTGGTCCCACTCGGCCGAGTGGAGATTGATCTTGAATAGGCCGGTGGCGTCGAGCTGCCGCTGGATGTTGGTGTACATATCGGCCGAACTCTCGCCGTAGTGGCTCGGCGTCCACCACAGGTCGAGGTTGACGGGTGTCTTGACACCCGCGGCGGCGAGCGTCTGCTTGGCCTTCTGCACGTTCGGGCTCGCGCCGTAGAGGGTCTTGAACGAGGGCACGCTGCCCTTAAGCGAGTCGGGAACCATCGAGTACAGCGGCTTGACCGTGCCGTTGTACACGTTCTTGGCGATCGCGGCACGATCGATGCTCATCGCGGCGGCCTTGCGCACGGCAAGCTTCTGCTGCGGGTTGTTGCCCGGCATGATCTTGAGGTTGAACACGATGTACTGGATCTCGGCGCCCTGGCCCTCGACGACCTGCACGCCTCGGCCGGACTCCTTGCGCAGCGCCGCGATGTCCGTCGGGCTGAACGTCCGGTATGCGACGTCGGCGTCACCGCTCTCGATCGCGAGCTTGAGCGCGGAGGGCTTGGAGTAGTACCGGACGATGACGCCGGAGTTCTTCAGCTTCAGCGGTCCGCCGTAGTTCTTGCTTGGCTTGAGCACGAGCTGCTGGTCAGGCTCGTACTTTGTCATCTGGTAAGGCCCCGAGCCGATGACCTTGTCGTTGGC
Organism: Sciscionella sp.; assembly: GCA_050700995.1. Classification (GTDB taxonomy): domain Bacteria; phylum Actinomycetota; class Actinomycetes; order Mycobacteriales; family Pseudonocardiaceae; genus JBOHEL01. The sequence goes on from JBOHEL010000595.1 coordinate 1,587, forward strand.
CATCAGCTTGTCGGCGGGGAACACCTTGTGGTCGACGATCGCCATACCTGGGTCGGTGAGCACGCCAGGGAATGCCGTGAACGGGTACTTCAGGGTGAAGACCACCTTGTCCTTGCCCTGGGCCGCCACGCTCTTCATCGGGTCAAGCAGGCTCGCGGCGCCCTGCGGTGCGGCGATCTTGACGTTGCGCTGGAAGGAGAACACCACGTCCTGCGCGGTCATCACGTCGCCGTTCCAGAACTTCTGGTTGGGCCGAAGCGTGCACTCGTAGTGCGTCGGGTCGGTGAAGTCACAGGATTTCGCGGCGTCGGGCTTCGGCGTGGTGTCGCCGGGCTGGAAGTGCACGAGCGTCTGGAACATGCTGTACATCGGCGTCCACGACCCGAGGTCGTAGGAGCCTGCGGGGTCGAAGGAGACCACTTTATCGGTGGTGCCGATGACGACCGCCTTGTTGCTGCTACCACCTCCACCGCTACTGCTCCCACCGCAGGCCGTGGTGACCATCGCGATACCGGCCAGCAGGACCATCCCCTGCGCCAAGCGGCGACGTCGAAGCATGTAGCCCCAGCTCCTCTCCCTGTTTGGTCAATGCCACTGTCCGATCCGCACTGTAATGTCCACACTGTGGGAACGGTGATGGCGGCATCATCAAACATGACTGTGTGGTGGGACGCAATAGCTCGGGCCCGTGAGTAGATTTCGGTAGCGTGTCAGCGATTCACTGGTGACCCTATCGTTACCGAAAGTAACCCTCGGCAAGTGAACGGGCGCTATCAGGGATGTTCCCGATGTACCCGGCTGGGTGGTCAGGCAGACTGGAGCGCATCGAGGCATGGTGCGGCGAGGGGCGAGGCGTTGGTCGATCAGCTACTGCAGTCCATACCGCCGCTTGCGGTCTACCTGATCGTCGGCGTGGTGATCATGGTGGAGAGCCTCGGTATCCCGATTCCGGGGGAGATCACCCTGATATCGGCGGCGCTGCTGTCGTCGCAGCACCATCTTGCGGTGTCGCCGCTGTGGATCGCGGTGTGCGGCGCTGCCGGTGCGATCATCGGCGACTCCATCGGCTTCGCTATCGGCCACCGCTACGGCAAACCGCTGTTCGACTGGCTCGGGCGGAAGTTCCCCAAGCATTTCGGGCCGAAACACGTGGCGTTCGCCGAGCGAATCTTCACCAGGTACGGCGTGTGGGCGGTCTTTTTCGGTCGTTTCATCGCGTTGCTGCGCATTTTCGCGGGGCCGCTCGCAGGCTCGCTCAAGATGCCATACCACAAGTTTCTCGCCGCGAATGCGCTGGGCGGGATCGTCTGGGCGGGCGGCACCACATACCTCATTTACTACCTTGGCGTGGTCGCGGAGAAGTGGCTGTCACGCTTCTCTTATATCGGACTGATCGTTGCGGTGGTGCTCGGGATAGCGGTGTCCCTGATCATCAAGAAGAAGACCGGCAAGCTCATCGAA
>JBOHEL010000596.1:0-3044 GCA_050700995.1 Sciscionella sp.
TGAGGTTGGACCTGCCGCCGGTGATCAGCGTGGCGCGTAGCGGCCCCTCGACCAGCCCAGGCGCGGCCGAGTGAAGGTACTGGGTGAGCCGGTCGAGGTCCAGCCCGGCGACCGCGGCCGAGCCCGTTTCGGGCTGCCGTGACGTTCGGTCGTTGAGCATCGCGCCCGCCACCTATATGCTTGAGATACCAACCGGTCGGTATGACGCTAGCCACGGGCCAGTACGGTGTCAATCGAGGAAGGCTGGGCCTGTCGAACCGGCCGCCCTTCGGGTACGTTACTAAGCGCTTGATAAGTAGGGAGCGGCATGGGTGGAGAGCGGGAGTCGGTACTCGCCGCGGTGTTCGACTATGGCGGCGTCATCACCACACAGGGGCGGCGCACCATCGACGCATGGCTTGCCGCCGACGGTATTCGGCCGGAGTCCTTCTCCCGGGTGATCAAGGCATGGCTCTCGCGCAAGGCACCGGAAGGTACCCCGATCCACCGACTGGAGACGGGCGAATTGCCAGCGTCCGCATTCGAGAAGCTGTTCGCCGCCGAGCTACGGACCCTCGACGGTTCACCGGTCCCCTCGGAGGGCCTGCTCGAACGGTTCTTCGCAGCGGGCGGCATCTCGCAGCCGATGGTGGATCTGGTGCGCGGGCTACGCGCGAGCGGGATCATCACGGCGCTGCTGTCCAACAGTTGGGGCAACCGCTACCCGGCGGAACTGCTCACGGAATTGTTCGACACCGTCGTCATCTCCGGGCAGGTAGGGCTGCGCAAACCCGATCCTCGAATCTACCGGCTGACACTGGAACGCATCGGAGTCCCTGCCGGGCGTGCGGTTTTCGTCGACGACGGCGAACCTAATATCGAGGCCGCCGTCCAGCTGGGGATGCATGCGGTGCTGCACGACGACCCGGCCACCACTATGGCCCGGATCGCGGAGCTTGTCCCGCAACTTGAGATAGATCTGACTAGGAGGAGCTTGTGAGCACGAACGAATCCCGCGTGGCCGTGGTGACCGGGGCGGCCAGGGGCATCGGTGCCGCGACGGCGCGGCGACTGGCGGGCGACGGGTTCGCGGTCGCCGTTCTCGACCTCGATGAGAAGTCCTGCGCCGACACGGTGTCCGCGATCGAAGCCGACGGCGGCAAGGCGCTCGCTGTCGGCGCGGACGTGAGCGATCCCGAGCAGGTCGACGCCGCGGTGAGCCGCATCGCCAGCGAGCTCGGCCCTCCGACAGCCCTGGTGAACAACGCGGGCGTGATCAGGGACAACCTGCTGTTCAAGATGAGTGTGGACGACTGGGACACGGTGCTCGGGGTCCACCTGCGTGGCGCGTTCCTGATGTCGCGTGCGGTGCAGAAGTTCATGACCGAGGCCGGCTGGGGGCGCATCGTGAACCTGTCATCCACCTCGGCGCTCGGTAACCGCGGTCAGGTGAACTACTCCGCGGCCAAGGCAGGCATGCAGGGCTTCACCAAGACGCTGGCGCTGGAGCTGGGAAAGTTCGGCGTGACGGCCAACGCCATCGCGCCCGGCTTCATCGCGACCGATATGACAAAGGCGACCGCGGCCCGTATCGGCATCGACTTCGATCAGTTCTGCAAGGACCGCGCGGCGGAGATCCCGGTGCGCAGGGCCGGGCAGCCGGAGGACATCGCCGCGATGGCGTCGTTCTTCATCAGCGAGGAGGCGGGTTTCGTCTCAGGACAGGTCATCTACGTCGCAGGCGGGCCGAAGGCCTGAGAAGGGAGCAACGCCATGCGGGTCTTTTCCAGCCTTGACGAGTTGGTCGCGGCGAAGGGGGAGCACCTCGGCCACAGCGAATGGCACACCGTCACCCAGGAGCAGGTCGACACATTCGCTGATGCCACAGGGGACCACCAGTGGATCCACGTCGACGTCGAGCGAGCCAAGGACGGCCCGTTCGGCACCACCATCGCCCACGGTTACCTGACACTGTCAATGCTGCCGATGCTCGGTGCCCAGGTCTACCGCGTCGAGGGCGTGAAGATGGGCATCAACTACGGCAGCAACAAGGTTCGCTTTCCCAACACGGTGCCGGTCGGGTCACGAATCAGGAGTGGTATCGAACTCGCTGACGTGATCGACGTGGCGCAGGGCAAACAGCTCGTGATGACGCACGTGGTGGAGATCGAGGGCATGAAAAAGCCGGCCTGCGTGGCGCAGACGGTATCGCTGATCATCCCCTAGGAGAGTCCGATGGATTTCAGTTTCGACGCAAAGACCGAGGAACTACGCGGCAGACTCCTCGAATTCATGGACTCGCATATCTACCCGGCTGAGCCCGTTCACGCGCGCGAGGAGGCTGAGCGGGCCGATCCGTGGGCGATAGCGCCGATCGAGGAGGAACTCAAAGCAGAGGCGCGCAGGCGTGGGCTGTGGAATTTCTTCCTTCCGGGCGAGCACGGCGGCGGCCTGACCAACCTGCAGTACGCGCCGCTCGCCGAGATCACCGGCCGTAGCCCTGGGCTGGCCCCGATCGCGCTGAACTGCGCCGCACCGGACACCGGCAACATGGAAGTGCTCTCGATGTTCGGCGACGAGCAGCAGCGCAAGCAGTGGCTGCAACCATTGCTGGACGGTGAAATCCGCTCCGCCTTCGCGATGACCGAGCCGGACGTCGCCTCCTCGGATGCCACGAACATCACCACGAGCATCGTCCGCGACGGCAACGAGTACGTCGTCAACGGCAGGAAGTGGTACATCTCGGGCGCGATGAACCCGAACTGCCGGATCATGATCGTGATGGGCAAGACCAACCCGGATGCGGACGCCCGCAAGCAGCAAAGCATGGTGCTGGTGCCGAGGGATACGCCTGGGGTCACTATCAAGCGCGGTATGCACGTATTCGGCTACGACGACTCCGGCCACGGTGGGCACGCCGAGATCGAGTTCAACGATGTCCGGGTACCGGTGGCGAACCTGCTTGCCGAGGAGGGCTCCGGATTCGCTATCGCGCAGGCTCGCCTCGGCCCTGGCCGTATTCATCACTGCATGCGGGCGATCGGGATGGCCGAGCGTGCCGTGGA